>NZ_QTKI01000281.1:0-6381 GCF_010820945.1 Rhodopseudomonas sp. BR0C11 | reverse complement strand
GTGCAGAGTTTGGTAAATGCGAGCGGTCGAATCCGCTGGATCCTGCAAGATCCGGTGCCGGAGCTGGCCGCGCGGAAGCTGGACGACTGGATAGCTCGAATGTGGGGTGCGGGTTTGCCGGTCGTCGGGGGAGCTTCGTGGTGACGAAAAGCCCGCTTGTACGCGCGCTGATGCTGACAGCTGCGCTCGCGACGATGCCTTTGCTCGCCGGCTGCAACAGCGATCAGATGGCGCTGGCGACCAATGCCAAGGCCAACCAGCCGGTGCCGCCCAAGCTGGTCGCGGCGATGCAGGAAAAGAACATGGACCTGCAGTCGCCAATCCTGGTGCGACTGTTCAAGCAGGAAGCCGAGCTCGAGGTCTGGAAGCAGGACCGCACCGGCGTTTTCCAACTGCTGAAGTCCTATCCGATCTGCCGCTGGTCCGGCGATCTGGGGCCGAAGATCCGCGAAGGCGATCGTCAGGCACCCGAGGGATTCTATTCGATCTCTCCGGGCCAGATGAACCCGCAGTCCTCGTACTATCTGTCGTTCAACACCGGCTATCCGAACGCGTTCGACAAGTCGCTCGGCCGCACCGGCTCGCAGCTGATGGTGCACGGCGATTGCTCGTCGCGCGGCTGCTACGCGATGACCGACGAGCAGATCGCCGAGATCTACGCGCTCGGGCGCGAGTCGTTCTTCGGCGGCCAGCGCGCGTTCCAGCTGCAGGCCTATCCGTTCAAGATGACGCCGGTGAACTTCGCCAAGCATCGCAACAACCCGAACATGCCGTTCTGGAAGATGCTGAAGGAAGGCTACGACCATTTCGAAGTCACCCGGCAGGAGCCGAAGGTCGACTTCTGCGAGCATAAATACGTGTTCGATGCCGCGCCGCCGCCCGGCTCGAGCAGGCCGTTGCAGTTCAACGCCTCGGCCAAGTGTCCGACCTACGAGATCCGTCCCGACATCGCCGAGGCGGTGCGCGAGAAGGACAAGCAGGACAACATCAAGATCGCCGAGCTGGTCGCCAAGGGCACCCCGGTGGCCCGGCTGAACACCGGCATCGACGGCGGCATGAACCACGTGTTCGCCTCGAAGATTCCGGATGCCTCGACCGGCCTGTCGGAAGTGCCCGAGGACAAGTCGCTGTCGGTCGCCTCGTTCGACCGCGCGCCCGGCACCATTCCGCCGACCGTCAATCCGCCGCGTCCCTCGGACAATCTGCTGGTCGCTGCTCCGGCGGAATCGAATGCCTCCGCCGCGAAGGCGCGGGTCGCCTCGGCTTCCAAGGATGACATCGGCGGGTTGCTCGCCGGCAGCCACAAGCCTGGCGAATCCACCGCGGCCGCCCGGCCGGCGCCGTCCGCGCCGGCTAGCACCGCGGCGCGCCACGAGCCGGCGCCGCGTCCGCAAGGCGCCGCGCCGAAGGCTGCCGAGACCAAGCAGGCTGCCGCGTCACGGCCGCCGCTGAAGCCGAGCGTCGATGCCGAAACCACCTCGTCGGCCCCCGCCAGGCCGTCCGGCATGATCTCCGGCGGCGCGCCGGTGGTATCGTCGAACTCGTTCGACAGCCGGTTCTCGGCGTTCCGCTGAGGCGGCTCGCTCTTATTCTTCAAAGTCCATCGGCCAGTCATTCCGGGGCGCTCGCGTCAGCGAGCGAACCCGGAATCTCGCCGGGCTGGGCACCAGCACGATTTCAAGAGTTTCTGGATTTCGGGTTCGCGCAGCTTTGCTGCGCGCCCCGGAATGACCGCTGCGGCGGCCGACTTTCCAGACAGCAAACAGCAAAATGCCCGGCGGTGAGGCCGGGCATTGCTGAGTGTCTCGATCTGCTTGGCGGCGCTTAGGCGTAACGGCCGTGGCAGTGCTTGTACTTCTTGCCGCTTCCGCACGGGCAGTCTTCGTTGCGACCGACCTTGCCCCAGGTCTCGGGCTTGTTCGGATCGCGGTCCGCCTTGTCGGCGATTTGTGCGGGCGCCAGCGTGACGCTGGCCAGCGCCATCTCGTCCTGGCCGGTGTCGGGGTCCATCTTGTGGACCTCCATCGGCGGCAATTCCTGCGGCTGATCCGGCGGAATGATCTCGACCCGCATCAGCTGCGCCGTTACCGCCTCGCGTAGGTGCGAGCTCATCTCCTGGAAGAGATTGAAGGCTTCGGACTTGTATTCCTGCAAGGGATCGCGCTGGCCGTAGCCGCGCAGGCCGATCACTTGGCGCAGGTGATCGAGCATCACCAGATGCTCGCGCCACAGATGGTCGAGGGTCTGCAGCAGGATGCTCTTCTCGGCGTAGCGCATCACGTCCGCGCCCCACTGACCGACCTTGGCGGCCATGTGTTCGTCGAACACCCGCTCCAGCCGCGTGATCAGCTCTTCGTCGGCGATGCCCTCTTCCTTGGCCCATCCGTCGACCGGAATGTCGAGGCCGACCACGCGCTCGACCTCGGCCTTCAGCCCGGCGACGTCCCACTGCTCCGCATAAGCGTGCTCGGGCACGTATTTGGCGACCAGGTCCTCGATGTAGGTGTGGCGCATGTCGGTGACCGTTTCGGCCACGCTGTCTTCCTTCATCAGCTCGATGCGCTGATCGAAGATCACCTTGCGCTGGTCGTTCTGAACGTCGTCGAATTTCAGCAGGTTCTTGCGGATGTCGAAGTTGCGCGCCTCGACCTTCTGCTGCGCCTTTTCCAGCGCCTTGTTGATCCACGGATGGATGATCGCCTCGCCTTCCTTCAGGCCGAGGCGGGTCAGCATAGTGTCCAGCTTGTCGGAGCCGAAGATCCGCATCAGGTCGTCTTCCAGCGACAGGAAGAACTTCGAGCGGCCCGGGTCGCCCTGACGGCCGGAACGGCCGCGCAGCTGGTTGTCGATACGGCGGCTCTCGTGACGTTCGGAGCCGATGATGTAGAGGCCGCCGGGGCGCTTGGCAGTCTTGGCCGGCTTGTTGCCCTTGGCGGGCTCGATTTCGATTTCGTCCTCGGCCTTCAGCACGATGTCGCGGAAGCGCTCGATGTCGGCCTTGATCTCGGTGATCTTCGCCGCCCGCTCGGCTTCGTCGGTGATGTGCGCGGCTTCCTGCTGAATCCGCATCTCCAGCGAACCGCCGAGCTTAATGTCGGTGCCGCGGCCCGCCATGTTGGTGGCGATGGTGATCGCGCCCGGCACGCCTGCCTCGGCGACGATATAGGCTTCCTGCTCGTGGAAGCGTGCGTTCAGCACCGCGAACAGCTTGGCCGGCTTGCCGGCGCGAGCGGCGGCGTACAGCTTATCCATCCCCTTCGGGTCGGTGAAGTCGATCTGCTTGTAGCCGTTCTTCTTCAGATACTCGGCCAGCACCTCGGACTTTTCGATCGAGGCGGTGCCGACCAGCACCGGCTGCATCCGCTTGTTGGCGCGCTCGACCTCGGCGAGGATCGCGGCGTACTTCTCCTGTTGGGTGCGATACACCTCGTCGTCTTCGTCGAGACGGGCGATCGGCAGGTTGGTCGGGATCTCGACCACTTCGAGCTTGTAGATGTCGAAGAACTCGTCGGCCTCGGTGGCCGCCGTACCGGTCATGCCGGCGAGCTTGTCGTACATCCGGAAGTAGTTCTGGAAGGTGATCGACGCCAGCGTCTGGTTTTCCGGCTGGACGGTGACGTGTTCCTTGGCTTCCAGCGCCTGGTGCAGGCCTTCCGAATAGCGCCGGCCCTGCATCATGCGGCCGGTGAATTCGTCGATGATCACCACCTCGTCGTTACGGACGATGTAGTCCTTGTCGCGCTGGAACAGCGCGTGGGCGCGCAGCGCTTGGTTGACGTGGTGCACCACCGAGACGTTTTCGACGTCGTACAGCGACTCGCCGCGAAGCTGGCCGGCGTCGCGCAGCAGCGTCTCGATCTTCTCCATGCCGGCTTCGGTCAGCGTCACGGTGCGCTGCTTCTCGTCGACGTCGTAGTCCGACTTGTCGAGTCGCGGGATGAAGGTGTCGATGGTGTTGTAGAAGTCCGAATGGTCGTCGAGCGGACCGGAGATGATCAGCGGGGTGCGGGCTTCGTCGATCAGGATCGAGTCGACTTCGTCGACGATCGCGAAATTGTGCCCGCGCTGGACCATGTCCTCCAGCCGGTACTTCATATTGTCGCGCAGATAGTCGAAGCCGTATTCGTTGTTGGTGCCGTAGGTGATGTCGCAGGCATAGGCCGCCTGGCGCTGGGCGTCGTCGAGCCCGTGCACGATCACGCCGGTGGTCATGCCGAGGAAGCCGTAGATCTGGCCCATCCAGCCGGAGTCGCGCTTGGCGAGGTAGTCGTTGACGGTGACGACGTGGACGCCCTTGCCGGCGAGTGCGTTGAGGTACACGGCGAGCGTCGCGACCAGGGTCTTACCTTCGCCGGTCTTCATCTCGGCGATGTCGCCCTCGTGCAGCACCATGCCGCCGATCAGCTGAACGTCGAAGTGACGCTGGCCGAGGGTGCGCTTGGCGGCTTCGCGGACGGTGGCGAATGCCGGTACCAGCAGGTCGTCGAGGGTCTTGCCGTTGGCGAGCTCGGCGCGGAATTCAGCGGTACGGGCGCGCAGCGCCTCGTCGGACAGCGCGGCCAGTTCCGGTTCGAGCGCGTTGATCGCGGCGACCCGCGTCTGGTAGCCCTTGACCCTGCGGTCGTTAGCGGAGCCGAAGAGTTTGCGGGCGAGCGCGCCGATCATGCCAGCTTCCTGTTGTTGCGGTGTGACTTCGCAGCCTTGATGCCGTTCGCTCGAGCCACTATCAACTCATCGTGACGCTCAGGCACCTATCAGGATACAGGTGCGCGCGCGAAATGATTGGTAATCCAGCAATCCGAGGGCCGGCTGCCCAGGGTGCGGTCGCGCGACGACCGCCCGACCCGAGCCTGTGGCGGCACAGATATGGCTGGGCCTGAGGGTTGTCAACGCGCCCGCCTTTCAAGGATTTCATCATTTTGACAGAGTTTTCGCGTTGCCAAGGCACCGCGATTGGGTGACTGTTCCGCCGCCCCGACACCCCGGCTTTCAAGACAAGGATTTTCCATGACACCTGCGTCCAACGCAGTCTCATCCGGCCTGCGCGCCGGCCTCATCAGCGCGGCTGTGACAGGTTGTCTCGCATTTGCGCTGCTGGCCGCGCCGGCTGCGCGCGCCCAGGATGCGAACCCCGTGCTTGCCAAGGTCAACGGCGCCGAAATCCGCCAGAGCGACGTCGACCTTGCCGAGCAGGAGCTCGGCCCGAGCCTCGCCCAGCTCGATCCCGCGACCCGGAAGGAAAATGTACTCGCCTTCCTGATCGACATGAAGATCGTCGCCAAGGCTGCCGAGGACAAGAAGATCCAGGACAACGCGGATTTCAAGAAGCGCCTGGATTTCGCCCGTAACCGTCTACTGATGGACGATGTGCTCGCCGCCGAAGGCAAGGCCGCGACCACCGACGAGGCGATGAAGAAGGTTTATGACGAAGCCGCCAAGCAGATCTCCGGCGAGCAGGAAGTTCACGCCCGCCACATCCTGGTCGAGACCGAGGATGAGGCCAAGGCGGTCGCCGAAGAGCTGAAGAAGGGTGCCGACTTCGCCGAGCTGGCGAAGAAGAAGTCCAAGGACCCGGGTGCGTCCGACGGCGGCGACCTCGGCTTCTTCACCAAGGACCAGATGGTGCCGGAATTCTCCGCCGCGGCGTTCGCGCTGGAGCCGGGCAAGATCTCAGATCCGATCAAGACCCAATTCGGCTGGCACATCATCAAGGTCGAAGAGAAGCGCAACCGCAAACCGCCGAGCTTCGATCAGGTCAAGGCGCAGATCGAGCAGTACGTCACCCGCAAGGCGCAGTCGGACTACGTCAGCAAGCTGCGCCAGGCCGCCAAGATCGAGCGGCTGGATCAGCCGGCCGCCAAGCCCGACGCGGCTGCGAAGCCGGATGCCGCCAAGCCGGCGGATGCGGCGAAGCCTGCCGATGCGGCCAAGCCCGCAACCCCGGCGCCGGCCAAGAAATAAGTCTTTTCAATGAGTTGATTGTCGAAATGGCCGGGCTTGTCCCGGCCATTTTTCGTGATCGGGTGCGGTTCAGTTCGTAGGATGGGTTTGCATGAGCCAACCCATCCTACGATTGTGGCAGCTTGGCCTTCAGGGCGTACAGCGCGTCCAGCGCTTCGCGCGGGGTCATCTCGTCCGGATGCAGCGCCTTGACGGCCTCGATCAGCTGCTTCGCCTCGCTCGGCGGCGCGGCCTCGGCCGGTGCGCGGGCCGTCATCGCAAACAGCGGCAGATCGTCGATCAGTGTCTTGGGCTGGCCGCGGTCGTTGGCTTCGAGCTTGGCCAGCACCGCCTTGGCGCGCGTCACGACCGAGGGCGGCAGGCCGGCCAGCTTGGCGACCTGGATGCCATAGGAACGGTCGGCGGAGCCCGGCAGCACCT
>NZ_QTKI01000280.1:0-6400 GCF_010820945.1 Rhodopseudomonas sp. BR0C11 | reverse complement strand
GATCGGCACCGCGCTCGACAAGTTCGGCCGGCTCGACTGCCTGTTCAACAATGCCGGCGGTCCGGCGCAGACCGGCGGCATCGAAGGCCTCGAGGTCGATCGCTTCGACGCTGCGATGGCGACGCTGGTGCGCAGCGTGATGCTCGGCATGAAGCACGCCGCCCCGGCGATGAAGAAGCAGGGCGCCGGATCGATCATCAACAATGGCAGCATCGCCGGCCGGCTCGCCGGGTTTTCGTCGTCGCTGGTGTACGGCGCCGCCAAGGCGGCGGTGAATCACCTGACCAAATGCGTTGCGATGGAGCTCGGCGAATCCGGCATTCGCGTCAATTCGATCTCGCCCGGCGCGATCGCGACCGGCATCTTCGGTAAGGCGCTCGGCCTGACCACCGATGCGGCCGAAAAGACCGCCGCGACGATGCGCGAGATCTACAAGACCGCGCAGCCGATCCAGCGCGCCGGCATTCCGGACGATATCGCCCAGGCCGCGGTGTTTCTCGCCAGCGACGAGTCGACCTTCATCAATGGTCACGATCTCGTCGTCGACGGCGGCATCACCGGCGGCCGTAACTGGACCGCGCAGCAGCAAGGCTACGTCGCGCTGCGCAAGGCGTTCGATCACGGCGAGGGGTGAACAACACGCTCGCCGTTATTGCGAGGAGCGAAGTGACGAGGCAATCCATAGCCAGGTGCACTGAACTCTGGATTGCTTCGCTGCGCTCGCAATGACGAGAGAAGAGCGAGCTAATTCAAGGGCGCGATATTGACCCGAAGCCCGTCCTTCGGCTTCGGGATCGGCCACATCTGCCAGGCGGTGTGGTAGTTCGGCGGCAGCGACAGGTCGACGTTTTGCAGCAGGTGGACGGCGAAGCACTTCGCCTGCATGTAGGCGAAGTTGAGCCCGAGGCACATGTGCGCACCGCCGCCATAAGGAATCCAGGCGAAGCGGTGGCGGCCGCGCGAGGCTTCGTCGGTGAAGCGCAGCGGGTCGAACTTGTCGGGGCTCGGCCAGATTTCCGGCATGTGGTGGGTGTATAGCGGATTGACCGCCACCATGGTGCCGGCCGGAATCGTGTAGCCCTTGAAGCTGAAGGCACGTGTTGCCCGCCGCGGCAGCGACGGCACCGGCGGCCGCAGCCGCATCGCTTCCTTGAAGGCCATTTCGGTAAGGGGTAGTGCGTCGAGCTGTTCGAAGCTGATCGGCTCGCCCGGCTTCAAGCCGAGGCCGGCGATTTCCTCGCGCAGCTTCTGCTGCCATTCCGGATGCGCCGCGAGTGCGGCGACGAATGAGGTCAGCGACGACGTCAGCGTGTCGTGCGCCGCCATCATCAGGAAGCTCATGTGGTCGATGATCGCCTGGTTCGACAGCAGCGCGCCGTCGTCGTGAGTGGCGCGGCAGAGCTGCGAGAACAGGTCGTCGCCGCCCTTGGCGCGGCGGATCGGAATCTGTTCGGCGAAGTAAGCGACGATGCGCTGGCGGCCCCTGACGCCGCGGGCCATCGCGGTGCCCGGCCACGGCTTGCGGATCGGCGCCACCGAGGCCGCGACCATGTCGATGAAGGCGCGGTTGACCTCTTCGGTCTCGGCGCCGATCGCGGTGCCGAGGAATGAGGTCGCGGCGAGATCGAGCGTGAGCTGCTTCATCGCCGGGTAGCACAGCATCTCGCCGGGGCGGGCGCGCCACTCCGCGACGCGGCGGGCGATGCCGGCGTTGAGTTCGGCCAGATAGGACTGCATCGGCCCGGCCTTGAACGCCACCGACAGGGTGCGCCGGTGCAGCCGGTGCTCGTCGAAATCGAGCATCATCAGGCCGCGCGGAAACAGCCGCCCGAGAATCGGGCCCCAGCCATGGGTCGAGGAAAACAGCTTGGTGTTATCGAACAGCACCAGCTCGTTGGCCTCCGGCCCGAGCAGGGTGATCGAGGTCTCGCCGAGAACGCGGCTGCGATAGACCGGACCATGGGTCCTCGCCATCTTCTCGACCTCGCCTTTCGGATCGGCGAGCACCGCGAGCGTCCGGCCGATGATCGGCCAGCCTTCGTCACCGGGAATGTGGGCGAGCGCGCTGGGCTTCGGCGGCACTGGCCGAGCGACGAGTGACGAATCCGCGACTTGGATCGACATGGGGCCTCCCTAGGCGGTTGTATCGGCCATGCGGAGGTGTGCCTCCGTTCTGTGGCGCGTTGCAGTTGAAAATAGGAGGCGTCCGCTCGGCTTGGCAAGGCCAAACCGAAGCGGCGAGGATTATGACGCAGCGGCCAGCGGCTGCCGGAGCGGCTGTTCGGGCGGGCTGAAGATCGTCATCGGCACGGTGACGCCGCGCAGCGGGTAGTCGCCGAGCGGCTCCAGTGGTGCGTCGATATGGGTCGCGGCCGCCGCCGTCACCAGGATACTGCGGCCGATACTCTTCTGCAGCGCCTCGACCCGGCTGGCTTCGTTCACCGCCGGTCCGATCACGGTGAAGTCGAGGCGCTCGGCGGCGCCGATATTGCCGAAGAACACTTCACCTTCGTGCAGCGCGATGCCGGCGCGGAGCGGCCGCCAGCCTTCGCAATTCACGCCCGCCGGATCGATCAGGTTGAGCCGCGCCAGCCCGGCCTGGGCTTCGATCGCGGCAGTCAGCGCCGCGTTACCGGCGACGCGCGAATCATCGCCGAGCGGAAACACCGCCAGCAGCCCGTCGCCGATGAACTTCAGCACATCGCCGCCGTTGCGCAGCACCGCGTCCGCGAACACCTCGAAGTAAGCGTTCAGCAGTGCGATCATGTCGTTACCGCACAGCCGGTCGGACAGGTCGGTGAAGCCGCGCAGGTCCGACATCCAGATGATGGCGCGGATCGGCTCGCCGGCGCCGCGCTTGATGTCGCCGCTCAGCACCTTGGCGCCGGCTACCGGGCCGAGATAGGCACCGAGCGCATTGATGGCGATCCGGGTGGCGACGTGGCGGCCGACATGCAGGCCGAACAGCGTCAGCAGCCGCTGAAACGTCGCCAGGTGTTCGTCGGTGAAGCCGCCGGGCTGCGTGGTTGCCAGCGTAATGGCGTGGCGGAACCGGTCGCCGCCCATCGGCAACCCCAAGTACTCGGTGTAACCGCCGGCCGCGAGGTCGCGCATAATCGGAAATTCCGCCTGCGCGGCGGCATCCTGCGGATTGCGCCGGATCGCCTTGCCGCCCTGGAACAGGCTGTGCAGCGGATTGAGGCGGAACGCGTCGGTGTCAGCGGTCGATTGTTTGACCTGGACTTCGTCGCACAGCCCATCGGAGGCCCGCCAGTTCCAGGCGAAGCCGAGCAACTGCGGATGCAGCGTGCGGATGTGCAGCGTGGCGCGATGCACCGGCAGCCCGACCGCGGTCATCCGCCACATCAGCGATTCGAACGTCAGCAGCATTTCCGGCTCGGCCGCGGCGTCGTGCAGCAGCCAGTTTTCCAGTTCGGACAGAGTGATGCTGGCAGGCAGGCAGGCGGGGCCGCGCTGGCTGCGGCGGACAATGCTGACGCCGGCGGGATAGACGCGCATCGCGTCGGGTGGTGCGGTCGGATCGGTCACACAGGAACTTTCGTTGAGGATTTCGGGCAGCAAGCCGCGACGGCCTGCCGCACAAAGCGATCTTGCCCCGGCTGGCGGAATTCCCCATCTCACGGATGCGTTATCCAGGCTCCTTGCAGGAGCGGAGACGCAGGAGGAGGACCATGAGTTACTTCAAGACCGCTCTCTTGCTGGCCGGCCTGACCGCGCTGTTCATGGGGGTCGGCTATCTGATCGGCGGCGCCAATGGCGCGCTGATCGCGCTGCTCGTTGCCGCGGCGATGAACATCTTCACCTACTGGAATTCCGACCGGATGGTGCTGTCGATGTACGGCGCCCAGGAGGTGGACGAGCGCTCGGCGCCGGATCTCTACCGGATGGTGGCGGAACTGGCCGGCCGCGCCTCGCTGCCGATGCCGCGGGTGTTCATCATGGACAACCCGCAGCCGAACGCGTTTGCCACCGGCCGCAATCCGGAGAACGCCGCCGTCGCCGTCACCACCGGCCTGATGAACCAGCTCAGCCGCGAGGAACTCGCCGGCGTGGTGGCGCACGAGCTGGCGCACATCAAAACCCACGACACGCTGCTGATGACCCTCACGGCGACGATCGCCGGTGCGATCTCGATGGTGGCGCAGTTCGGCATGTTCTTCGGCGGCAACCGCGAGAACAACAACGGCCCGGGCCTGATCGGCTCGCTGGCGTTGATGATCCTCGCGCCGCTCGGCGCCATGCTGGTGCAGATGGCGATCAGCCGAACCCGCGAATACGCCGCCGACGAGATGGGCGCGCGGATCTGCGGCCAGCCGATGTGGCTTGCCTCGGCGCTCGGTCGGATCGAAGCCGCGGCCCACCAGGTGCCGAACTACGATGCCGAACGCTCGCCGGCGACCGCGCATATGTTCATCATCAACCCGCTGTCGGGACAGGGCATGGACAATCTGTTCGCCACCCATCCGTCGACCGACAACCGGATTGCGGCGCTGCAGCGGCTCGCCGTCGAGATCGGCGGCAGTCCGTCTCGTTCCGCATCAGCGTTCTCGCGCAGCACCGGCGCAGCTCCCTGGAGCGGCACCCCGCGCGGCAGCGGCCGCAGCCCGTGGAGCGGCCAGCCGCGTGGCCGAGGTCCGTGGGGTTAGTCCCTGCCAAGTGTTGGATGGTTCGAAGGCCCCGGTTCGCCGGGGCCTTTTTGCTTGCTCTGCCGTCATTGCGAGGAGCGCAGCGACGAAGCAATCCAGCAACTTCGTGCTCGGAGTTCCTGGATTGCTTTGCTGCGTTCGCAATGATGCGGAGAGGCTTTTGCTGAACGGCAGCTGTTTACCTGGCTGGTAATAGACCCGATGATGCCGGGCTGCGACCGTGGGACAGCTCAAGCCTTGCCGGGATCCGTCGCCATGCACCAGACCGTTGCCGCAACCGATAACTCGCGCCGCTGGCAGGTGCTGGCGATCGTGGTCGCCGCGCAGTTCATGTTCGGGGTCGATGCCTTTATCGTCAACGTCGCGCTGCCGACGATTTCGACCGAACTCGGCGCGTCGTCGTCGCAGCTCGAGGCGGTGATCGCGATCTACCTGATCGGCTATGCGACGCTGATCGTCACCGGCGGCCGGCTCGGCGATATCTTCGGCACCAAGACGGTGTTCCTGCTCGGCGTCGCTGGCTTCACGTTCACTTCGCTGTGGTGCGGGCTGGCGCGCTCCGGTCCCGAACTGATCCTGGCGCGGCTGGCGCAGGGCGCCACGGCGGCGTTCATGGTGCCGCAGGTGCTGGCGACGCTGCACGTGCTGTTTCCGGATGCCGCGCGCGCCAAGGCGTTTGCGATCTACGGCACCGTGCTGGGGCTTGCCGGCGCCACCGGCTTTGCGCTCGGTGGCCTGTTGGTGACGCTCGATCTCGGTGGCTTCGGCTGGCGTTCGATCTTCTACGTCAATGGTCCGGTTGGGCTGATCATAATCGCGGCCGCCGCCAGGGTGATGCCGCAGACGCCGCGGCGGCCGGGCACGCGGCTCGATCTCGGCGGCGCCGTGATCCTGTTTGCCGGCCTTGTCTGCGTGATCGGCCCGTTGCTGTTCGGCCGCGATGTCGGCTGGGCCGGCTGGGTCTTGGCCGTGATGGCCGGCGGCGGCGCGATGCTGGCGATGTTCCTGCGCTACGAGCGCCGCGTCGCTGCGCATGGCGGCATGCCGGTGGTCGACCTGACGCTGCTCGGCGACCGTGCCTTCGTCCGCGGCCTCGGCGCAGTGTTCTGCTTCTTCTTCGCCAACCAGTCGTTCTATCTGGTGATGACGCTATACATGCAGCTTGAGCTGAACGTGCCGCCGCTGCAGGCGGGCTTAGTGTTCCTGCCGCTTGCGTTGGCCTTCGTGATCGCGTCGCGGCATTCCGGCGCGCGGGCCCGGCGCCGCGGCACGCTGGTGCTGATCGAAGGCTGCCTGCTGCAGGTCGCAGGTCTTGGCCTGATCGCCGCCACGGTGACGGTGATCGCATCACCGACGCCGTTTGTGTTGGCGTTTGCGTTGTTGGTCGCCGGCTACGGCCAGGGCCTGGTGATGGCACCGCTGTCGGGCGTGGTGCTGTCGAGCGTGCAGGCGACCAGCGCCGGTTCCGGCTCCGGCCTCTACGGCACCACGACGCAGATCGCCAGCGCGGCCGGCGTCGCCGCGCTCGGCTCGGTGTACTTCACGCTGGCGCAAAACGGCTCTGGCCGCCTTGCCCTGCTCGGCGCGCTGGCGCTGCTCGGGCTCGCGATCGCCGGCTGCATCGGGCTGCTGCGCTGGATGCGCCGCGCCGTGGCGGTGGCGGCTTAGGCCGGCACGTTCTCGGCGAGGCAAGCTACTGCGGCATCGACACCGCCGCGGCTATGCGGGATGCC
>NZ_QTKI01000279.1:0-6408 GCF_010820945.1 Rhodopseudomonas sp. BR0C11 | reverse complement strand
CCGAGAATCCCGACCTGCCGACCGGCGCGGTCGAAGTGTTCGTCACCGAGATCGAAGTGCTCGGCCCGGCTGGCGAACTGCCGCTGCCGGTGTTCGGCGAGCAGGAATATCCGGAAGACGTGCGGCTGCGATATCGCTTCCTCGACCTGCGCCGCGAGAAGCTGCACCAGAACATCATGACCCGTGGCGCCATCGTCGACTCGATGCGCCGGCGGATGAAGGAGCAGGGCTTCTTCGAATTCCAGACCCCGATCCTGACGGCGTCGTCGCCGGAAGGCGCGCGCGACTTCCTGGTGCCGAGCCGCATCCATCCCGGCAAATTCTACGCGCTGCCGCAGGCGCCGCAGCAGTATAAGCAACTGCTGATGATGTCCGGCTTCGATCGTTACTTCCAGATCGCGCCGTGCTTCCGCGACGAAGACCCGCGCGCCGACCGTCTGCCGGGCGAATTCTATCAGCTGGACGTCGAGATGAGCTTCGTCACTCAGGACGACATCTTCGCCGCGATGGAGCCGGTGATCACCGGCGTGTTCGAAGAGTTCGCCAAGGGCAAGCGCGTCACCAAGGGCTGGCCGCGCATCGCGTTCGCGGACTCGATGCGCAAGTACGGCACCGACAAGCCGGACCTGCGCAACCCGATCGAGATGCAGGACGTCTCCGAGCATTTCCGCGGTTCGGGCTTCAAGGTGTTCGCGCGGATGCTCGAAGAGCAGCGCAACCAGGTCTGGGCGATCCCGGGGCCCGGCGGCGGCTCCAGAGCGTTCTGCGATCGCATGAACTCGTGGGCGCAGGGCGAAGGTCAGCCCGGCCTCGGCTACATCATGTGGCGCGAAGGCGGCGAGGGTGCAGGTCCGCTTGCTAACAACATCGGACCGGAGCGCACCGAAGCGATCCGCGCCGCGCTCGGCCTCAAGGCGGGCGACGCCGCGTTCTTCGTGGCCGGCGATCCGTCCAAGTTCGTCAAGTTCGCCGGGCTCGCGCGCACCAAGGTCGGTGAGGAATTGAACCTGATCGACAAGGATCAGTTCTCGCTCGCCTGGGTCGTTGACTTCCCGATGTACGAGTACAACGAGGACGACAAGAAGGTCGACTTCTCGCACAACCCGTTCTCGATGCCGCAGGGCGGCATGGATGCGCTGACGTCGCAGGATCCGCTGACCATCAAGGCGTTCCAGTACGACATCACCTGCAACGGCTACGAGATCGCCTCGGGCGGCATCCGTAACCATCGTCCCGAGGCGATGGTGAAGGCGTTCGAGATCGCCGGTTACGGCGAGCAGGAAGTGATCGACCGGTTCGGCGGCATGTACCGTGCCTTCCAGTACGGCGCTCCGCCGCATGGCGGCATGGCGGCCGGCGTCGACCGCATCGTGATGCTGCTGTGCGGCACCACCAACCTGCGCGAAATCTCGCTGTTCCCGATGAACCAGCGTGCCGAAGATCTGCTGATGGGGGCGCCGTCCGAGGTGTCGCCCAAGCAACTTCGCGAACTGCACATCCGGCTCAATCTGCCCGACACTAAGTAAGCGTCAGGCAGAGAGTCGAAACCAACCACAATGGCGGGGGAAACGTATGGCGTCGTATTCCGAAGATCTTCAGGCGGCAGCGCTCGGCTATCATCGCCGGCCGAAGCCCGGAAAGCTGGAGATTCAGGCATCGAAGCCACTCGCCAACCAGCGCGACCTTGCGCTGGCCTATTCCCCCGGCGTTGCTGCAGCCTGTAACGCGATCGCAGCCGATCCGGCGCAGGCCGCCGAACTCACCGTGCGATCCAACCTGGTCGCCGTCGTCACCAACGGCACGGCGGTGCTCGGCCTCGGCAATATCGGGCCGCTCGCCGCCAAGCCGGTGATGGAAGGCAAGGCGGTTCTGTTCAAGAAGTTCGCCGGCATCGACGTGTTCGACATCGAGATCGCGGCCGATACCGTCGATCGCGTGGTCGAAACGGTGGCGGCGCTGGAGCCGACCTTCGGCGGCATCAACCTCGAAGATATCAAGGGGCCGGAGTGCTTCGAGATCGAGGCGATGCTGAAAGACCGGATGAAGATCCCGGTATTTCACGACGATCAGCACGGCACCGCGATCATCGTCGGCGCCGCGGTGAAGAACGCGCTGGCGCTGACCGGCAAGGACATCTCCAAGGTCAAGATCGTCGCGGCCGGTGCTGGCGCAGCGGCGCTCGCCTGCCTCAATCTGCTGGTGTCGCTCGGCGCGCAGCGCAAGAACATCTTCGTCTGTGACCTCGAAGGCTTGGTGTACCAAGGCCGCAATGTGCTGATGGACCGCTGGAAAGAGGTCTACGCGCAGAAGACCGACAAGCGGACGCTGGCCGAAGTCATCCCGGGCGCCGATATCTTCCTCGGCCTCTCGGGACCGAACGTGCTGTCGCAGGACATGGTCAAGCAGATGGCGGAGCGGCCGTTGGTGATGGCGCTCGCCAATCCGACGCCCGAGATCATGCCGGAAGACGTGCGCAAGGTGCGGCCGGACGCGATGATCTGCACCGGACGCTCGGACTTCCCGAACCAGGTCAACAACGTCCTGTGCTTCCCCTACATCTTCCGCGGCGCGCTCGATGTCGGCGCCACCGCGATCAATGAGGCGATGAAGCACGCCGCCGTCGACGCCATCGCGCAGCTCGCGCGCGAGGCACCGGCGGACCCGGTGTCGGTCGGTCTCGATAACGACGAAGCGTTCGGCTTCGGCCCGGGCTCGCTGATCCCGAGCCCGTTCGATCCGCGCCTGATCCTGCGGATCGCGCCGGCGGTGGCGATGGCTGCGATGGATTCCGGCGTCGCGACCCGTCCGATCACCTCGTTCGACGATTACTACGCGCAGCTCGAGCGCTTCGCGTTCCGCTCCGGCCTGGTGATGAAGCCGGTGTTCGCCAAGGCGAAGGGCCAGCCCGTCCGCGTTATTTACGCCGAAGGCGAAGACGAGAAGGTGCTGCACGCGGTGCAGACCATCCTCGAGGAGAAGCTGGCGCGGCCGATCCTGGTCGGCCGTCCGTCGGTGGTGGAAGCGCGGATCAAGCGCTCGGGCCTGTCGATCCGCCCCGGCGAGGACTTCGACCTCGTCAATCCGCAGGACGACCCGCGCTATCGCTCCTACGTGCAGTCCTACATCGACATCGCCGGCCGCGCCGGTGTGACGCCGGCAGCGGCGCGCACGGTGGTGCGGACCAATTCGACGGTGATCGCGGCGCTCGCCGTGGCGCGCGGCGAGGCGGACGCGATGATCTGCGGTCTCGACGGCCGCTACATGAACCATCTGCGCCACGTCCGCGACGTGATCGGCCGTCGTCCCGGCGTGTCGGACTACGCTGCGCTGGCGCTGCTGATCACCAAGAAGGGCCCGATCTTCATCGCCGACACCCAGGTGCGGCCCAATCCAACCGCGGAAGAGCTCGCCGAGTTGGCGGCGCTGGCCGCGGTCCATGTGCAGCGCTTCAACATCAAGCCGAAGATCGCGTTCCTGTCGCATTCCGACTTCGGCAGCTTCCCGACCGACTCGTCGCTGAAGATGCGCCGCGCCACCGCAATCCTGGCTGAGAAGCATCCGGAGATCGAAGCCGACGGCGAGATGCAGGGCGACAGCGCGCTGTCGGAAACGTCGCGTCAGATGATCCTGCCGCATTCGCGGCTGACCGGCGTCGCCAACGTGCTGATCATGCCCAATCTCGATACCGCGAACGTCGCCTATCAGATGATCAAGGTGGTGGGCGAGGCGCTGCCCGTCGGCCCGATCCTGATCGGCCCGGCATTGCCGGCGCACATCCTGACCCCGTCAGCGACCGCGCGCGGCATCCTCAACATGACCGCGGTGGCGGTGGTCGAGGCACAGGAGCGGGCGGGACGGCATCAGGGAACGCTGTTCGCCTGAGGCACCACGTCAGGCCTGTCGTTTTTTGTTCGTTTGAAAACCCCATGCACCGCGCCCATACTGACGGCGCGGTGCGGCGCGTTCGCCGCTGTCGATGGGGATGCACATGCCGGCCTTGATCGCACTCGGGCGCTTTCTGTTCTCCATTCTGTTCATCTACTCCGGCGCGATCAAACTGCTCGATCTGCCTGCCACCACCCAGGCGGCCGGCAAGTTCGTTGTGCCTGAGATGATGGCCACCTACACGGTGCAGCTCGAGCAGGCGGCCGGAATGCCCTTCGCCCAGATGCTGGCGCTCGCGGTAGGCGGCATCGAGCTCTTGTGCGGCTTGCTGATCGCGCTGAATTTCGGGGCGCGCTTCTGCGCGCTGGTGCTGATCGTGTTTGTGGCGATCGGGACCTATTACTTCCACGACTTCTGGAACCAGACGGGTGCGGATGCGCAAGCCAATCTAGCGGTCGCGCTGAAGAGCCTGTCGCTGGCCGGCGGACTGCTGATCATTGCCGGGATCGGCAGGGGCGGCGCGGCGTCCGGCGGCCACACCTAACCCTCGCTTAGCTGCGGCGCCAGGCGGTGACGCTGACCTCGTAGTCGGCGTCGAGGAGCTGGCGGTCGGCCGGGTGCAGGCCGTGCGCTGACAGGATCTGTTCCGGCGTCCGCTCGGGCACGCCCGGGAAGCAGGGCTCGCCGCCGGGGAGCCGGGCCTGCGGAGCCTGCGACAAATAGAACGTGTCGTAGCGATCGAAGAACAGCGCGAACACTTCGGGGCCGCCGATGATCGCCACGGTGCCAGTGTTCACGCCGGCGCGGGCGCAGGCGTCCACGAACGAGGCGCCCGCCGGATTCCACAGCAGCGCTTTCGGGTTCGACGGCTCGGTGGCCAGGCCGGCGACCTGCCGGGTCACGATCAGCCGGCGGCGCAGCGGCGAGTTGGGCTGGTCCTCGAATGAATTGCGGCCGTGCACGATCAGGTCGGCGCAGTCCAGCGCCGCGGCGAAGAACGCCTGATCACCTTTGTACTTCAAGGCGTCCGGCATCAGCCGATCGGCGTCGGCGAGGTTGCCCTCGGCCGACACGATGACGTAGCCCTCGATCGTCAACGCCGGCGTCGCCGTCATTGGCGCTTCGCAATCCGCATCTGCAAGGCGATGCGGCTTATTCGGAGATCGTCTGCACGACGGCGCTGACCGGCCGGGTGCTCACCGTCGGCAGCGGATTGCTCTTGGCGAGCTCCTCATCGTACTGCGGCAGCGTCTGCACCGGCGCCTTGGCGCGCATCTGCACGACCTTGTAACCGCCGGCCTTCAACCGCCTCAGCAGCTCCGGCAACGCCTCGGCGGTGCTCTTCTGGAAGTCGTGCATCAGGATGATGCCTTTGCCGAGCTTGTCGAGCTTATTCATCACGTTGTCGATGACCTGCTGCGGCTTGCGCACCTTGAAGTCGAACGAGTCGATGTCGCAGGAGAACATCGCGACATTGCGGGTGCCGAGATAGGTCACCAGCGCCGGCGGATGCTGCAGCGCCGGGAAGCGGAAGAACGGCGACGGCGCGGTGCCGATCGCCCACTTCACCGCAGCGAACCCCTTTTCGATTTCGTCCTTGGCCTGCTGCTCGGTCAACTTCTTGTTGCCCAGATTAGCGTGCGACCAAGTGTGCGAGCCGACAGTGTGGCCGGCTGCGGCGACCTGCTTGAGGATTTCGGGGTGGTAGGTGGCGTGCTTGCCGATCGGGAAGAAGATCCCCTTGGTGCACTGGTCGCCGAGCGCCTTCAGCACCGCCGGGGTGTTCACCGGCCACGGACCGTCGTCAAACGTCAGCACCACTTCCTTGTCACGCAGGAAGTCGAGCTGCTTGAAATGTTCGAAGCCGAAGCCGGGACCGCCTGTGGTGTCGATCTCGACCACGCGGCCGACACCGAGCGCATCGGGATTGGCGCAGACCGGCTTGGCCGCGGCTGCCGCTTGTGGGGCGGGGGCTGGAGCAGGGGCGGCCTGCGGAGCGGCGGGAGCGGGAGCTTTCGGTGCCTGCGCAAAGGCCGCGGTCGTCCCGATAGACACCACACCTGCAACGATCAAAGCTGCTGCTGTCCGCATGCCGAAGTCCTTCTGCCGTTGGCCGTCCGAGCGAGCGCGGCCCGAGTCGGACCGGCGCGCATCGCCACGCCAAGGTAGAGGCTCGCACCCAGCCGTGCCAACGGCTTTTTGCCACGGCCGCAGAGTTGCCCGCAGATTCGAAGGTGCGCAGCTCAGCGCAACCGGACGATGAAGTCGGTGCCCTTGCCGGTCTCGCCGGCGGCGATGCCCTGGTCGGATACGATCAGCGAGCCGCCATTGGTCAGCGCTTCGGCGATTCGCTTCATCGCTTCCGGCGGGATGGTCAGGCGATCGAGCGCTTCGGTCGGGCTGTTGGTGTGAAGCGAAGCTTTCGACTCTTCCGTCAAGGCATTGCCGTGACGGCGAGATTTGTGCTGCACTTCAGGTTCCGCTTTAGACAGTGCGACCGGCAGCGACACGACGGACCAGCGC
>NZ_QTKI01000028.1:0-22157 GCF_010820945.1 Rhodopseudomonas sp. BR0C11 | reverse complement strand
ACTTTGGACGCT
Source organism: Rhodopseudomonas sp. BR0C11 (assembly GCF_010820945.1). NCBI lineage: Bacteria > Pseudomonadati > Pseudomonadota > Alphaproteobacteria > Hyphomicrobiales > Nitrobacteraceae > Rhodopseudomonas > Rhodopseudomonas sp. BR0C11. Next base: position 22,145 of record NZ_QTKI01000028.1, on the reverse strand, counting down.
GCGAGAGCGGAATCGCCAACGGCATCGAGCTGGCTGACGCTCTTCCAAGCTTGGTCGAGCCACACGAGATCGAAACGCTCGCGGCGGGCCTGCGCGGACGCCTGCTCGATTACATCCGGCAGCAGATTCCCGACCTCGACGATTGCACCGATCTGCTGCTGGTCGATCTCGGCTATTCGGCCAGCGTGCAGAAGGCGCTGAGCCGCGTTTTCAAACGCGCCGGTCTGAAGCTGCGCGTCCACGGCTGCTATTTGCTCGCCCTCGGCGATGCGTGCGACGAGCTCGCCGAGGAGGACACCGTCTCCGGGTTGATCGACGATCTCGTTCTGACGCCGCATCTCAATCGGACGCTGATCCGCAACGCGCCGATCTTCGAGCAGATCTGCTGCTCGGCGGAGGGCTCGGTGCGCGACTATGCGGACGGTCACCTGCTTCGCGAGCCGGATCCGCGGCCGGCCGCGCAGATCGAGGTGACATCCGAGATTCAAGCGGGCGTACTGACCTACGCGTCGGCGGCGCGCGGGGTCGCCCACGAGGTTGGGCTCGATCCCTATCGGGATCTCGACGTCGCCGCGCGCGCGACCGCCACGACGCTCGGCCGCCTGCTGCTGCTGCCGGACGAAGAAGAACTGGCGCTGTTCGGCTCATTTCAGCACGACGTCAATCTCGGCACCGATACGCTCGCACCCATGATCCACAGCGCCGCGATCGGCGACCAGATCGTGCTGCGGGGCCTGCCGACAACCTGTGCGCTGTCGCCCCCGCCGATGTGGATGGCGGGCAGCTTCGCCGCGCACTCACAGTCGCATGCTTTTCTGTATGCATTGTTCGGCGCTGGCCAGCTTCCTGGCGAGATGGTCGGCGACCGGCCTCACGGTTCGCTCCGGATCGGTCTGTTCGGTACGGACGGCGCGGGATCGCTGCAGGAGGTGTCGGTGCTGCGGACCGGTTTCGGCGGCCTGCGCCTGCGCATTCCGCTGTCTGGAGCGATGCGGATCGCCATGATCGCCGTGCCCCTGGGCCGGCTCGCGCGTGAGGGCCTGATCGACGGGGTGATGATCCAGCGCGGCGGCACCGCCGCCGAGGCGATGCGCGCCGAAGCGTTCATACCGGTCGCAGCCGACCGCCTCAGCGCGGCCGGTCTGACCCGCAACGGAAGGCACTACCTCGCCCCAGACGCCGACGGCTGCCTGCTGATCCCCGTCGAGCCGGCGGACGGCATCACCATCTACACCGTCGCAGTGACCCCGCTCGGCTGTTAGCGGATCCGGCGTCGGCCGCGCCTGATCCGGCGACCTGCTGCGTTGAAGTCATAACCCTGCCTTCAACGAGCGCGCCATGATGCCGACCTCCCCCTCCGCCAAGCTCACCGAACTGCTGCAAACAACCGGGCTGCGGCTCGGGACGTCGCAGCGGCGACGGCTGGACTGGCTGGCGGATCGCGTGGGTCCCGCACGGGTGCAACGTCTCGGCGAAGCGCCGGACCCCGACGCCAGGCTGGTGATCGTGACCGAGCCGATGAGCGGCGCCGGCGCCGAGCTGTTCTGCAGCGCGCTGCCGCGGGGTTGCGTGGTGGTGCTGCCGTTCGGGGAAAATCCCGACTTCGATTTCCTTAAGTCCAAACTCACCGAGTTCGGCACCGTCGGACCATGCGGCGCCGAGGGCCCGCACGAAATGTGGTGGGGCGGAGTGGGCGACGCCGAGACGCTCGCGGCCGATGCATCCGAGACGGCCCGGCCTCGGATCGTGTCCTGCTATCAGCACGGCTGCGACGATCTGATCTGGCCGCTGCAACAGGCCGCTCAGTCGCTCGGCCTCACCGCGCATGTCAGCCCGCTGATGAGCGAATGCGACGACCGTCTGCTCGCTTACGAAAAGGCCGAGTTCATTCTGCAGGCCTGGGAGCGGTTTCCCGAACCGCTGCTCTATATCGAGGCTGGCGCGTTGTTGCAGGCGCCGCCGCTCCTGCCGGCGCAGCTCGAATGCGACGTTGCCCTGCACCGATGGAATCGCTGGGAGCTATCGGCCCGGACCTTGTATTTCGGACGTTCAGAGGCAGCGAAAGCGCTGCTACTCGGCTGGCGGCGACTGGCAAAAGCCCACCCCACCGTCTGGGACGGCTATCTGCTCGACCAGGCTTGGAGCCTCGCGCTGTCGCGCAGCGCGCTCGACACGGTGTGGCTGCCGCGCAGCTATCACACCCTGCACGGCGATCCGGCGCAGCCCTCTGCGACGATCGTTCACGACCTGCCCGGCACCTCGGCCGACCTCGGCCCCGATCCCGGCTTCGCATCGCTGGTACGTACCGCACGCCGCGCCGGCCGCACCGGCGGACGTGACGCGCTGGTGGTGATGACGTCACATCAAGCCTCCGGCGACGGCGTTGCGGTGATCCTGCGGGACATCGCGGCCGCGGACAGCCGGGTGGTAGCCACGACGGTCGAGACCACAACAAGCGCCTTCGCAGCCGACAATGGCGGATTCGGCCGGCTCGAACTGATGCTGTGCGCCTGGCGGGATGAGGTCGACTTCGCTCGCGAAGCGGCAGCATCGGCGCGGCTGCGCGTCGCGGAGATCGTGCCCGGCCAGCCGATCCCGCACGACTTCTTCGCCAAGCTCGATCGGCAAGACGCCGGTCCCGCTTCCCTGATCGCTCGCGGTCGCTAGGTCGCCTTCACCTCCAGGAGCTCGTCATGCTGAAAAACCTGATCCTGTTCGCCGCCAATGCCGAACACCGGCCCGCGCTCGCCGCGCTGCTGCGCGAGCACAATCCCGGACTGACCGTCAGTGACGATCTCGAACTCTGCGATCTGGAGCAGCTCGAGCCCGAGGAATTGCAGGAGTCGCGCCTGATCTGTTTCGGCGGCCCGCTGACGCTGCAGAGCGATGTGGTGAAGCAGATCGGCCACGGCGCCTATCAGTTTTACTACGCGCCGCTGCAGTACCCGGGGCTGGCGCCGACCACTGCCCAGCAGGCGGAAGATGATGGCCCGTGCGTTTCGGTGATCGCGCAATCGATCGGCGACTCCGCGCCGTTCGATCAGATCCTCGACATCGAGACCGTCACGCTGCCGGCGAACATCGAAGCTCCGCAGCGCGATCTGATCGCCTTCACCCGCCTCGCCCGGATGTTCTGGCGCCTATCGCACGCCATCGCTTGCGAAAGCCTGCCCGCGGAGCCGCGCAGCACCCGTCTTAACTGAGAGACCTATCCGGACGTTGGGACGCAGGTCGACGCGCTAGGCCGGCACGACCCGCGCTGCGCTGGAGCGCGCGAGCGCGATTGCACTGCGTCGCCGCCTCATCAAATATCGAGTTCGGAAAAATTCAAAATGGCGCGCCCGAAAGGATTCGAACCTCTGACCCCCAGATTCGTAGTCTGGTGCTCTATCCAGCTGAGCTACGGGCGCGTCTGCCGCGGGCTCGCTGGGCGTTGAGGCCTGGAGCCGCTGGCGTTCCGCAGCGGCGAAGCGCTGCGAAGGCCGCCATAGCTAGCGGCTCCGGTTCGGATTGGCAAGCGCCCCGGCTGCTCTTTTCTTACGGATTGACGACGCTGCGGCCGTCCTGGGGATTATCAGCAGCAAAGGCAGCCTGCGACCATGCCAACGCGTGCCCGCGTAGACGGCCACTGGGTTCGAAAAATCTTTAATTGTAGAGAGTTAGGCGCGCGCGCGCTCGCTGCGCAGACTGTGCAGATCGACCGGGCGGTCGGGGATCGAGATCCGGAAGGTCGCGCCAATCGTGCCTTCCACCAGCTTGATCTCGCCGCCATGGGCTCGCACCAGCTCGGCCGCGATGGCGAGGCCGAGGCCCGAACCGCCGGCGCGAACCGAGCCGTGGAACGCCTCAAACAGGTGATCGCGCGCCTTCTGCGGCACACCGGGGCCGGTATCCGACACCTCGAGCACCGTCACCGAGCCTTCCCGGCGGCCGGTGATGCGGATCTGCTGCAGGTTGGCGTCATTGCGCGGCTGGCCTTCCAGCGCCTGGGCGGCGTTGCGCACCAGATTGAGCAGCACGCGGAACAGCTGGTCCGGGTCAGCATCAATGGTCAGGCCGCGCTCGATCGCGCTGACCCAGGTGACCGACGCATCGTCGGCGAGGCCCGCGGTTTCGCGGACGTCGTTGACCAGCGGCTCGATCAGGATGCTGCGGCGGTCCGGCGCCGCTTCCTGGGCGCGGCCATACGACAGTGTCGACTGGCAGAACGCGATCGCGCGCTCCAGCGAGCGCACCAGTTTCGGCGCGAACCGCTGCACCCGCGGATCCGGCACGCTGGAGAGCTGGTCCGACAGAAGTTGCGACGACGCCAGCAAGTTGCGCAGGTCGTGGTTGATCTTCGACACCGCCAAGCCGAGCGCAGCGAGACGGCTCTTCTGATGCAGCATCGACACCAGATCGCGCTGCATGTCCGACAATTCCCGCTCGGCGAGGCCGATTTCGTCGCCGCGCGGACCGGGCACCACGATTGAAGCAGGGCTTTCCGGATCGCGGCGGAAATTGACCATGTTGGCGGTCAGGCGCCGCATCGGCCGCACGAACAGGAAGTGCAGCGCCAGATAGATCAGCGCCGTGGTCAGGCTGGTGATGGTCAGCGACACCAGCAGCAGATTGCTGGAGAACCGGTACATCGCGTTGCGCAGCGGCGCGGCGTCGATCACCACTTCGATGAATTCGGCATTGCCCTCGGCCGGACCGACCACACGGATCGTCGGGTTGCCGCTTTCCAGCATCACCACGAAGGAATCCAGGATCGCGCCCCACGGCGTGACGTTCCGCATGTCGACGACGTGATCGATCTTGGTCGGCAGATTCGAGCTGGCGAGCAGCCGGCGCTGCTGGCCCATCTTGATCGCCACCGCCCGCGCTTCAATCGAGTCGAGAATCTGCTGCGCGAGGGAATCGGGCACCCGCCCCGACGGCGATGCATCCAGCACCAGCGCCGCGGTGTTGGCGGCGGCGAGGCGGTCGTTCAGCCGGTTCAGCCGATAGTTGGCGATCGACGGCACGTAGATCAGGATTTCGGCGATCAGAACCAGCGGAATCGTCAACAGCAGCAGCTTGCCGGACAGCCCAATTTTAGGCTCCAGGCCGCGCCGCCACGCGTGCGTCTCCGGCTGTTTGTCCGCTGCCTGCACCGATTGTCGCCCTCGGCCCGCTCCTCACCGCCCTGTCCGGCCGGAATCGTGACAATATTTAATGTCAAGATGCTCCTTTGCCAGAAGCAGGTCAAATTACCGTTTCCTCATTCGTGAAGATGAGCGCGCGGTTTCGACACGTCCAAAGCAGTGCGGGGTGCAATTGACGAGAACAGGACGCTCCCGTATAAGCCGCGCCAACTGTCCGCGATGGCCCGGCTCTGCCCGGGGCGGTTCATTATTGGGCTGCATCCGGCTCATTCGTGAGCCGACATCTTCGGGCTTACCCACCACTTATGAATAACTGACCCGGCGACGGAGAACGACCCGTGAAGCGGACTTATCAACCCAGCAAACTGGTGCGCAAGCGCCGTCACGGCTTTCGTGCCCGTCTCGCCACCACCGGTGGCCGCAAGGTGCTGGCGGCGCGCCGCGCCCGCGGACGCAAGCGTCTGAGCGCCTGATCGGGCTTGCCCGGGACCTGTTGATGGAGCGGTTACGGCAGCGGGCGGATTTCATCGCCGTTGCCGGCGGGCTGCGGATCAACGGACCTGCCTTCGTGCTGCAGAGCCTGCGCCGCGAAGACCAGGGCCCGATCCGGGTCGGCTTTACCGTCACCAAGAAAATCGGCACCGCGACCGAACGCAATCGAATTCGACGCAGACTGCGCGAATTGGTGAAGCGGACGGATCGCGGTTTTCTGCTGCCGCACAGCGACTATGTGCTGGTCGGACGCCGTGCGGCGCTGAGCCGCGACTTTGCCGTCATGCTCGGCGATCTGCGCACCGCGCTCGAGCGGGTGGCGCGGCGCTCTCCCAAACCCGCGTGAGTGACGAGACCCGACGATGTCCGACAATCGCAACACCATCCTCGCCGTCGTTCTGTCGGGCCTCGTGCTGCTCGGCTGGCAATACTTCTTCAACATCCCGCAGATGGAAAAGCAGCGCGCCGCCCAGCAGGCGCAGCAGCAGGCCGCCAAGCAGCAGGCCGAAACCCAGACGCCGGGTGCGGCGCAGCCGAGCACGACGCCGGCTTCGCCCGGTGCGCCGGGCGCCGCTCCGGCCAGCCCGCAGCCGGCCGCCGCCCCGACCGTCAGCCGCGAAGCCGCACTCGCTGCCGGGCCGCGCATCAAGGTCGAAACGCCCCGTCTGTCCGGTTCGATCGCGCTGAAGGGCGCCCGGATCGATGATCTGGCGCTGACGCAATATCGCGAAACAGTCGATCCGAAGTCGCCGCCGATCGAGCTGTTCTCGCCGTCGGGCAGCGCCCGTCCGTATTATGCCGAATTCGGCTGGGTCGGCGCCGCCGGCGCCAGCGTCAAGCTGCCGGACCACAACACGGTGTGGGAGCAGGAAGGCACCGGCGCCCTGACCCCGGCCACTCCGATCACGCTGAAATGGGACAACGGTGAGGGCCTCACCTTCCGCCGCCAGATCACCGTCGACGACCGTTTTCTGTTCACCGTCAAGGACGACGTCACCAACACCGGTGGCGCTCCGGTGACGCTGTATCCGTTCGCGCTGATCTCGCGCCACGGCACGCCGCATGTCGAAGGCTATTACATCCTGCACGAGGGCCTGATCGGCTATCTCGGCGACCAAGGCCTACAGGAATACAGCTACAGCAAGATCGACGAAGCCAAGTCGGTCGGCTTCAAGGCGACCAACGGCTGGCTCGGCATCACCGACAAGTACTGGGCCTCGGCGCTGCTGCCTGACACCAGCGCCCAGCTCCAGGCGCGGTTCTCGGCCAACAAGGTCGGCAACGTCACCACCTACCAGACCGACTATCTCGAAGACGCCCGCACCGTTCCGATCGGCGGCACCGTCACCGCGAACGCCCGGCTGTTCGCCGGCGCCAAGGAAGCGCGGGTGGTGGGCATCAACTTCCCGTTCGCCGGTCTTGGCGGCTACGATCGCCAGCTCGGGCTGAACCACTTCGACCTGCTGATCGACTGGGGCTGGTTCTACTTCATCACCAAGCCGATGTTCCTGGCGCTGGACTTCTTCTTCCACCTGGTCGGGAATTTCGGCGTCGCCATTCTGCTGGTGACGGTGCTGGTCAAGCTGCTGTTCCTGCCGCTCGCCAACAAGTCCTACGCCTCGATGGCGAAGATGAAGGCGATCCAGCCGCAGCTTGCCGCGCTCAAGGAGCGCCACCCCGACGACAAGGTGAAGCAGCAGCAGGAAATGATGGAGATCTACCGCAAGGAGAAGATCAATCCGGTCGCCGGATGTCTTCCGATCCTGCTGCAGATCCCGGTGTTCTTCTCGCTGTACAAGGTGCTGTTCGTCACCATCGAAATGCGGCACGCGCCGTTCTTCGGCTGGATTCACGACCTGTCGGCCCCGGATCCGACCAACATCTTCAACCTTTTCGGCCTGATCCCCTACGATCCGACCGCGATCCCGGTGCTCGGCCACTATCTGGTGCTCGGCGCCTGGCCGCTGGTGATGGGCTTCACGATGTGGTTCCAGATGAAGCTGAACCCGCAGCCGCCGGATCCGACCCAGCAGATGATCTTCGCCTGGATGCCGGTGATCTTCACCTTCATGCTGGCGCACTTCCCGGCCGGTCTCGTGATCTACTGGGCCTGGAACAACACTTTGTCGGTGGCGCAGCAGGCCTTCATCATGCAGCGCAACGGCGTGAAGGTAGAGCTCTTGGACAATCTGAGATCGACCTTCAGCAAGAAAAAGAAGACGACCTGACCTTCACGTCATTCCGGGGCACCCGCCCCGGAATGACGACCCTGCCGGGCGCACATTTGCGCCGCTCCTGGACTCTCGCCGCATGACCGACGCCATCGATCCCGACTTGATCGAACGCGGCCGCAAGATGTTTGCCGGCGACTGGCATTTCATCTGGGCGTCGCCGTCGATCGAAACGCTGCCCCCGATGGGCCGTGTCGAGGTCGCCTTCGCGGGCCGCTCCAATGTCGGCAAGTCGAGCCTGATCAACGCGCTCACCGGCCGCAACGCCCTTGCCCGAACCTCACACACCCCGGGCCGGACTCAGGAGCTGATCTTCTTCGAAGGTCCGCCGAATGCCGGGCTGCGGCTGGTCGACATGCCGGGCTACGGCTACGCCGCCGCCTCGAAGGCCAAGGTCGCGTCCTGGACCTCGCTGATCCACCACTTCCTGCAGGGCCGCGCCACGCTGGCCCGGGTCTATGTGCTGATCGACGGCCGCCACGGGCTAAAGGACGTCGACCTCGACATCCTGAAGACGCTCGATAAGGCCGCGGTCAGCTACCAGATCGTGCTGACCAAGGCCGATCAGGTCAAAGCCGCGGAGCTTGCCGAGCGGGTGACCGCGACCCTCGCGGCGCTGGCGAAGCACCCTGCCGCCTTCCCGGAAGTGCTGACCACCTCCTCGCGCACCGGCGCCGGAATGCCGGAGCTGCGGGCGGCGATGATCCGCCTCCTCGACGAGCGGCGATGATGAACGCCTTGCTCCGCCTGTCGATCGTGATCGCCGGGCTTTACGGCGCTGCCGGTGTCGCCCTGGCGGCGGCGAGCGCGCATCTGCCGGATGCCAGCCGGCTCGGTCCGGCCTCTTCGATGCTGCTGTTTCATGCCTGCGCGATTTCGGCGGCCGTGCTGCTGGTCGAGCGCGGTATCGCCCACCGGATTGCCGGGCTGGCGGCGACGTTCGGCTTTGTGCTCGGCACTGCGCTGTTCGCCGGAGCGCTGACGCTGCTGCAGTTCACCGGCCACGGCCTGTTTCCGATGGCGGCGCCGACTGGTGGCTCAGTGTTGATCGGAAGCTGGCTCCTGCTCGCGGTCGCCGCGCTGTGGCCACGACGCTAGCGCGAGTCCGGGCGGCGGATTCCGCCCCTAGGATCGGCTGCGCCGAAGTGCTAGCGATCTGTCCCGCCGCAACGGCCCCGGAATTGCTCGTTCAGATCGTCCCTTCAGCTCGAAAGACCGCTTCATGACCGACGTGCCCGTCATCAGCCCGCTCGATCAGGCCCGGATTCTGTCCGAAGCGCTGCCGCACATGCAGCGCTACGACGAAGAAACCATCGTCATCAAATACGGCGGTCACGCCATGGGCGCCGAAGACACCGCTAAGGCATTCGCGCGCGACATCGTGCTGCTCGAGCAGACCGCGGTGAACCCGGTGGTGGTGCATGGCGGCGGCCCGCAGATCGCGCAGATGCTGAAGCGCCTCGGCATCAAGTCGGAATTCGCCGCGGGGCTGCGCATCACCGATGCCGCCACCATCGAGATCGTCGAGATGGTGCTGGCCGGCTCGATCAACAAGCAGCTCGTCGGCTACATCAACGAGGCGGGCGGCAAGGCCGTCGGCTTGTGCGGCAAGGACGGCAACATGGTGTCCGCCACCAAGGCGACGCGGACCATGGTCGATCCGGATTCGCGGATCGAAGAGGTGATCGACCTCGGTTTCGTCGGCGAGCCGGAGAAGGTCGACCTGACCCTGCTCAACCAGCTGATCGGCCACGAGTTGATCCCGGTGCTGGCGCCGCTGGCGACCTCCGCGTCGGGCCAGACCTTCAACGTCAATGCCGACACCTTCGCCGGTGCGGTTGCCGGTGCGCTGCGGGCCAAGCGCCTGCTGCTGCTGACCGACGTGCCGGGCGTGCTCGACCAGAACAAGAAGCTGATCCCCGAACTGTCGATCAAGGATGCCCGCAAGCTGATCGCCGACGGCACCATCTCGGGCGGCATGATCCCCAAGGTCGAGACCTGCATCTACGCGCTCGAACAGGGCGTCGAAGGCGTCGTCATTCTCGACGGCAAGGTCCCGCATGCGGTGCTGCTCGAACTGTTCACCAACCAGGGCACCGGCACGCTGATCCACAAGTGATGCGGAGCCCGCGCTTTAATGGCGTTATGCCCGGCCATGCGTTCGGGCCTCATCCTGAGGAGCCCGACGCGCCCCGTAGGGCGGCGTCGGGCGTCTCGAAGGATGGCCGCGGGTCCGCATGGTTCGAGACGGCGCGCAGAGCGCGCCTCCTCACCATGAGGTCGTGCAGGTGGCAGGCGATCTTCGCGGCTGGCTTTTTCGCCTTGATTGGTAGCACGACCGCACACGCCGACCTCAAGCTCTGCAACCGCATGAGCTATGTGGTCGAAACGGCAATAGGGGTCGATTCCAACGGCACCACCGCCTCGCGCGGTTGGCTGCGGATCGATCCGGCGCAATGCCGGGTCGTGGTGCAAGGCGCGCTCAATGCCGATCGCATCATGCTGAATGCCCGCGCGCTGCCGGTGTACGGCGTCTCGCCTCTGCCGCAGAACGGCACTGACCGGCTGTGCATCGCCGAGGACAATTTCGTCATCGCCGCCGCGCGGCAATGCCGCGGCGGCCAGACGCTCGCCGCCTTCACCGAGATCAAGCCCACCGACACGGAGGACGGCAACAAGATCGCGTATCTGGCCGAAGACTCCGGCTACGACGACGAACAGGCCAAGCTCGCCGCGATCCAGCGGCTGCTGGTGATCGCCGGTTACGACGCCTCGCCGATCGACGGCGTCGACGGCCCGAAGACGCAGGCCGCGCTGTCCGCCTTCCTCAAGAGCCGAGGCCTAAAGCCCGAGATCGTCGATGCGCCGGATTTCTTCGACGTGATGATCAAGGCGGTGCAGCAGCCGTCCGGCAGCGGGCTGACCTGGTGCAACGGCACCACGTACAAGAGCATGGCCGGCGGCGGTCGGCGAAGACGACGGCAAGACCATCACCGGCCGCGGCTGGTACGGCGTCGCGCCCGGCCAATGCCTGCGTCCCGACCTCAGCGCTCAGCCGAAGCGGGTGTTCAGCTTCGCCGAAGCGGTCGACGGCAGCGGCCGGCCAGTCACCATCAAAGGCCGTGCGCTGAACTGGGGCGGCGGCGTGACGCTGTGCACGCGTGACAGCAAGTTCGAGATCGGCGAGCAAGGCGATTGCGCGGCGCGCGGCCTCGCCGCCACCGGCTTCGCGGCCGTCGACCTGAGTAGCGGTAAGACATTGAGGTTGTCCGCCCCATGATGCAGCTCGGCAAACGCGGCTTCGATCACGTCGAGACCTGGGTGTTCGATCTCGACAACACGCTGTACCCGCATCACCTCAACCTATGGCAGCAGGTCGATGCGCGGATTCGCGACTTCGTCGCCAACTGGCTGAAGGTTTCGCCGGAAGAGGCCTTCCGTATCCAGAAGGATTACTACAAGCGCTACGGCACCACGATGCGCGGGATGATGACCGAGCACGGCGTCCACGCCGACGACTACCTGGCTTATGTCCACGCTATCGACCATTCGCCGCTGCAGCCGAATCCGGCGATGGGCGACGCGATCGAGCGACTGCCCGGCCGCAAGCTGATCCTGACCAACGGCTCCACCGCCCATGCCGGCAAAGTGCTGGAGCGGCTCGGCATCGGCCATCATTTCGAGGCGGTGTTCGACATCATTGCGGCCGACCTCGAGCCGAAGCCGGCGCCGCAGACCTACCGCCGTTTTCTCGACCGCCATGGTGTCGACCCGGCCCGCGCCGCGATGTTCGAAGACCTCGCCCGCAACCTCACCGTGCCGCACCAGCTCGGCATGACCACCGTGCTGGTGGTGCCTGACGACAGCCAGGACGTGGTCCGCGAAGACTGGGAGCTCGAAGGCCGCGACGCCGCCCATGTCGATCACGTGACCGATGATCTGACGGGATTCTTGGGGAAGCTGAGTTCGCTGTAAGCCACAACGTGTCCACAGCCTCGATCGTCATCGCCGCCGGATGCAGGCAGCCTCGTATTGTAGACCGCTTGCGATCTTCCGTCCTTAGCCCTGGAATACTGGATCGCCCGGACAAGCCGGGCGATGACGTGGGAGGGGGGAACGACGCGGTGGCCATATTCCACGCCGTCATCGCCCGCGCAGGCGGGCGATCCAGTATTCCAGAGCGCCGGTCAGGGCGGACCGGCGATCTCCGGGTACAGATCATTCCAATCCGGATTGTGCTGTTCGATCAGTCTGACCTTCCAGTCGCGCGGCCATTTCTTCAACCGCTTCTCGCGCCGGATGGCATTCTCGACATCGTCGAAGACTTCGAAATACACCAGCCGATCGAGGCCGTAGCGCAGCGTGAAACCCTCGACCTCTTTGGATTTGTGCTCGGCTGTGCGACGGACGAGGTCATTGGTGACGCCAACGTAGATCGTCCCGCCGATTCGATTGGCCAAGATGTAGACATAAAACTGACGCGACATCGGAGACCTCCCAGACGGCCCAATGCTCTGGAATACTAGATCGCCCGGACAAGCCGGGCGATGACTTGGGGGGCGCGGCGGCGCCTTGACTCCGACCCGGCGAATCCGGACAACACTCCGCAAAACTCTCCCTGAAATCAGCCTCCCAAGGACCCGTCGATGCCGCTCACCGCCCTGGAATCTACCATCAACGCCGCTTTCGACGCGCGCGACACCGTTACCGCGGCGACGCAGGGCGAGATTCGTCAGGCCGTCGAGGATGCGCTCGATCTGCTCGACCAGGGCAAGGTGCGGGTGGCGCAGCGCGACGCCTCCGGCACCTGGACGGTCAATCAGTGGCTGAAGAAGGCGGTGCTGCTGTCGTTCCGGCTCAACGACATGGGCGTGATCGCCGGCGGCCCCGGCGGTGCCAACTGGTGGGACAAGGTGCCGTCGAAGTTCGAGGGCTGGGGTGAGAACCGCTTCCGCGAGGCCGGCTTCCGCGCCGTGCCGGGCGCGATCGTGCGCCGCTCCGCCTTTATCGCCAAGAACGCGGTGCTGATGCCGTCCTTCGTCAATCTCGGCGCTTACGTCGATGAAAGCACCATGGTCGACACCTGGGCGACCGTCGGCTCCTGCGCCCAGATCGGCAAGCGCGTGCACATTTCCGGCGGAGCCGGCATCGGCGGCGTGCTCGAGCCGCTGCAGGCCGGGCCGGTGATCATCGAGGACGACTGCTTCATCGGTGCCCGTTCCGAAGTCGCCGAGGGCGTGATCGTCCGCAAGGGCGCGGTGCTGGCGATGGGTGTTTTCCTCGGTGCCTCGACCAAGATCGTGGACCGCGAGACCGGCGAAATCTTTGTCGGCGAAGTGCCGGAATATGCCGTGCTGGTGCCCGGCACCCTGCCCGGCAAGCCGATGAAGAACGGCGCCCCCGGCCCGGCCACCGCCTGCGCGGTGATCGTCAAGCGCGTCGACGAGCGCACCCGTTCCAAGACCTCGATCAACGAATTGCTGCGGGACTGACACCTGTAGGAGGCGCGAATGGACTGGACCACGCTGTTCTTCAGCTTTCGAGGTCGGATCAATCGCGCCAAATACTGGCTGGTCGGACTGATCTACGTCGCCGCCTGGATGGTGTTCACCGTGCTGGCCATCGCCTGGCTCGGCGGCGTCGATCCCGAGCAGCTGTTCCGCTTCGCCGGCGGCGCGCTCCTGATCTGGTTGATCGCGATCGCACTCGGCCTTGCCGGCACTTGGTCGGGCCTGGCCACCGGCATCAAACGGCTGCACGACCGCGACAAGAGCGGCTGGTGGATCCTGCTGTTCTGGTTCGGCCCGAGCCTGCTTGGCGGCTCCAACCAGACCATGGAAGACAGCCCCGTCAGCCTGGTGCTGGCACTGATCGGGCTCGCCATCGCGATCTGGGGCTTCGTCGAACTCGGCTGCCTGCGCGGCACCCGCGGTCCTAATCAATACGGCCCTGATCCTCTGGAGCCGCAAGGCACGCTGACCTGATGACCTCGACTCCGACTGCGCTTTCGATCGCCCAAGACCTGCTGCGCTGCCCTTCGGTAACTCCGGCGGACGCCGGCGCACTCGATGTGTTGGAGACGCTGCTCAAGGGCGCAGGGTTCACCGTGCATCGCGTCACATTCTCGGAGCTGGGCACCGCAGACATCGACAACCTGTATGCGCGGATTGGCGACGGCGCGCCGCATCTTTGCTTTGCCGGCCACACCGATGTGGTGCCGCCAGGTGAAGCCAGCGCCTGGACTCACGGCGCCTTCGCCGGCGACGTTGCGGACGGCCTGCTGTACGGCCGCGGTGCGGTCGACATGAAGGGCGGCATCGCCTGCGCGGTGGCGGCGACGCTGGACTATCTGGCGGCGATCGGCGGCAAGCCAAAGGGCTCGATCTCGTTCCTGATCACCGGCGACGAGGAAGACGTCGCGGTCAACGGCACCGTCAAGCTGCTGCAATGGGCCGCCGAGCGCGGCGAACAATTCGATCACTGCATCGTCGGCGAGCCGAGCAATGTCGAGGCGATCGGCGACACCATCAAGATCGGCCGGCGCGGCTCGCAATCCGGTATGCTGATCGTCGACGGCGTCCAGGGCCACGTCGCCTATCCGCACCGCGCCGCCAATCCGGTGCCGGACATCGCCAGGCTGATTACCGCGTTGAACGACGAGCCGCTCGATCATGGCTCCGCGCAATTTCAACCGTCCAACTTGGAATTCACTTCGGTCGATGTCGGTAACGCCGCCACTAACGTGATCCCGGCACAGGCGCGCGCCAAGTTCAACATCCGCTTCAACGATCACCACACCCAGGAGACGCTGAAGGCGCTGGTCGAACAGCGGCTGGCGGTCGCGTGCGGCAATCGCATCCGCGCCCGGATCGAGTGGCTGCCGGCGAATGCCGACGTGTTCGTCACCAAGCCCGGCGCCTTCACCGATCTGGTCGGCGCCGCGATCGCCGAAGTGACCGGCCGCAAGCCCAATCTCAACACCGGCGGCGGCACCTCGGACGCGCGCTTCATCGCTAAATACTGCCCGGTGGTCGAATTCGGCCTGGTCGGCCAGACCATGCACCAAATCGACGAACGCACGCCGGTCAGCGACCTCGACAAGCTGACCGCGATCTACCGCGGCGTGCTGGAGAGATATTTCAAGTAACAACGACCTCTCTTCCGTCATTCCGGGGCGCGAGCACAGCTCGCGAACCCGGAATCCCGAGATTCAAGGCACCGTTACGTTCGCTACAACATCGGGATTCCGGGTTCGCGCTACGCGCGCCCCGGAATGACGGCCATGTGGCTTAGTAATCCACCTGCATCAAATACAGCCCCTCCGGCGGGGCGACCGGGCCGCAGGCAGAGCGCTTCCGCGCGGCGAGCGCGGCGGCGAGGTCGTCCGCGGTCCAGCGGCCTTCGCCGACCCACACCAGCGAACCGACCATCGAGCGGACCTGGCTGTGCAGGTAGGAGCGGGCATTGGTGGTGATATCGACTGCATCGCCGTTGCGGATCACATCGAGCACATCGAGGGTCTTTTCGGGCGAGGCGGCCTGGCACTCGGTATCGCGGAAGGTGGTGAAGTCGTGCTTGCCGATCAGCACCTGCGCGGCGCTGTGCATCGCGTCGGTATCGAGCGGCTTCGGCACTCGCCACACTTTGCCGATGTCGAGCGCCAGATTGGAGCGGCGGTTGGCGATGCGATAGCGATAGTGCCGCCGCACGGCCGAGAACCGCGCTTCGAATGTGTCCGGCACAATTTCGGCCGCCAGTACCGCGACCGGGTTGGGACGCAGATGGGCGTTCAGCGCGTCTCGGAGCTTGTCAGCGCGGAACGGCTTCGGAATATCGACATGCGCGACCTGCCCCAGCGCATGGACACCGGCATCGGTGCGACCAGCGCCATGCACCCGCACGGCCTCGCCGCAGGTCGCCAGCGCCGCGGCCTCCAGCGCGCCCTGCACCGATGGCAGGGCCGGCTGCAACTGCCAGCCACAAAACGGCGCGCCGTCATATTCGATGGTGAGTTTGTAGCGGGGCATGCGACTCATTTTTTGGGCGCGGCGTGGCCCCGAATTCTGTCGTCATCGCCCGGCTTGACCGGGCGACCCAGTATTGCAGAGCGTCAGTAACAGATCGCGAATGCTCTAGGATACTGGGCCACCCGCTTTCGCGGGTGGTGACGGCCGAAGGCGGGGTGGCGCTCAGCCTCCGCCTCAGCCTACCCCACTCGCACGCCCTTCGCGATCGGCGTGCCGCGCAGAAATTCTTCAGCGGTCATCGGCTGCTTGCCGGCGCGCTGCAATTGCGCGATCCGGATCGCGCCGTCGCCGCAAGAAATCGTGAGATCATGGCCGATCACTTCGCCCGGCGTTCCACGCCCCTCGGCGAGCGCGCAGCGCAGCACCTTGATCCGCACCGCCTGACCTTCGATCGGCAGTTCGCACCACGCGCCCGGAAACGGCGACAGGCCGTGGATGTGGCGCAGCACCGCGCGCGCTGGCTTGGCGAAATCGATCTTGGCTTCGGCTTTGTCGATCTTGGCCGCGTAGGTGACGCCGTCTTCGCTTTGTTTGGTGAGCTGCAGCCCGCCGCGCTCCAGCGCCGCGATCGCCCGCACCATCAGATCGGCACCGAGCCGGGCGAGCTGATCATGCACGTCGGTGACCGTCATGGCATCGGTGATGGCGATCCGCTCGGCCATCGCGACATCGCCGGTGTCCAGCCCGACGTCCATTTTCATCACCATCACGCCGGTCTCAGCGTCGCCGGCCATGATGGCACGATTGAGCGGCGCGGCGCCGCGCCAGCGCGGCAGCAGCGAGCCATGCAAATTGTAGCAGCCGAGCTCGGGCGCATCGAGAATCGCCTGCGGCAGGATCATGCCATAAGCGACGACGACGGCCGCGTCCGCCTCGTGGGCGCGGAAGTTCGCCAGCGCCTCATCGGTGCGCAGCGTCTTGGGCGTCAGCACGGGCGCCTGCAGCCGGTGCGCGGCAAGCGCAACCGGCGTCTCCTGCAGCTTCATGCCCCGACCGGCCGGCTTCGGCTCGCGCGTATAAACCGCAGCGATGTCGTGGCCATGGGCCGCCAGCGCCAGCAGCGTCGGTACCGCGAACTCGGGCGTTCCCATGAAGACGAGGCGAAGCGGCATGGCGTCAGAGTCCCGGACAGGTCTGGGCGACGGAGGGCCGAGCGTCAGAACGCGCCGGCCGATCACCTGCGCGAGCGCTCAGACGTATTTAATGCCGCGCTTGGCAGCCTTCTCGAACTTGCGGATCACCATCGCGCGCTTCAGCTTCGATAGGTGATCGACGAACAGCACGCCGTTGAGATGGTCGATCTCGTGCTGGATGCAGGTCGCGAACAGACCGTCCGCGTCCTCTTCCTTCACGTTGCCGTCGAGGTCGGTGTAGCGGATCCGGACCGTCTTGGGCCGTTCGACCTCGGCGTAGTATTCCGGAATCGACAGGCAGCCTTCCTCGTACACGTTCATGTCCGACGAGGCGCCGATGATCTCCGGATTGATGAAGGCGCGCGGATCGCTTTTGCCGTCGCCTTCCTTGCGGACGATATCCATCGTGATCAGCCGCACCGGCTCGGCGATCTGGATCGCCGCCAGCCCGATTCCGGGGGCCTCATACATGCTCTCGAACATGTCGTCGGCGAGCTTGCGGATCTCGGTCGTCACCTCGGTGACGGGCTTGGAGATCTCGCGCAGCCGTTTGTCGGGCAGAATGATGATTTCGCGTAGGGCCATGGCGGCGATTTAAGCGGCGCCGACGTTGCGGTCAATCCGGGACCGACCGGAGCTTCTGCCACTTTCGGCGCGGCCTGCCTTAAAGGTCTGTTCAGCGTCATGTTCTATCTTCGTTCTTGATGGCTGTGCAATCTGCTACACCGGCGGCGATGGACCAGATTCTGTTCAGGCTCGGCGAAGTGCCGATCAGCCTCGGCATGGCCGCCGCAGCTTTCGCCGCACTCGCGCTGGCCCTGCTCGCGATCATCGCCGTATTGGTCGCCCGCGGCAGCGCCTCGCGGCGGACCGCGGAGATCGACCAGCGGCTGGCGGTGTTGATGCGGGCCCAGCACGAGGCCAACGGCCGGGTCGATGCGATGGGCCGGGCGCTTGCCGGCCGCCAGGCCGAGATGGCGCGGGCGATGAGCGAACGGCTCGACAGCGTCACCCACCGGTTCGGCCAGTCGCTGACCCAGTCGACCCGCTACACCATGCAGAGCCTGCAAGCGCTGCACGAGCGGCTCGGCATCATCGACCGCGCCCATGACAACCTCACCGAACTGACCGACCAGGTGACGACCCTGCGCGACGTGCTCGCCAACAAGCAGGCACGCGGCGCGTTCGGCCAGGCGCGGATGGAAACGATCGTGCAGGACGGGCTGCCGAAGGGCTCGTTCGCGTTCCAATACACGCTGTCGACCGGCAAGCGACCGGACTGCGTGGTGCTGCTGCCGGATCAGCGGCCACTGTGCATCGACGCCAAGTTTCCGCTGGAAGCGGTGACGGCGCTGCGCGAGGCGACCACCGAAGAAGCCAAGAAGGCCGCCGCGCAGCGGCTCCGCACCGACGTGATGCGCCATGTCGACGACATCGCGTCCAAATACCTGATCCCGGGCGAGACCCAGGACACCGCGCTGATGTTCGTGCCGTCGGAGTCGGTCTATGCGGAGATCCACGACGGCTTCGACGACGTGATCCAGAAGGCCTACCGAGCACGTGTCGTACTGGTGTCGCCGTCGCTGCTGATGCTGGCGATCCAGGTGATGCAGCAGATCCTCAAAGACGCGCGGATGCGCGACGCCGCCGATCAGATCCGCACCGAGGTGCTCAGTCTCGGTGACGATCTGGCGCGCTTGCGCGAGCGTGTCACCAAACTGCAGACCCATTTCGGCCAAGTCACCGACGACGTCCGCCAGATCCTGATCTCCGCCGACAAGATCGAGCGCCGCGCCGCTCGGATCGAGGAGTTGGATTTCAGCGACTCGACCGCCGAGTCCGCATCGGCCCCTGCCCCCGAAGCTCCGTTGGCACCCGATCGCGCCGATCTGTTCGCCTCGCGCGCCTTCAAAATTGACGAAGTCGCGCCGAGCTGAGGCCGCGCCACCCACCCCGCCGTCGTCGCCCGCGAAAGCGGGCGACCCAGCATTCCAGAGCTCAGCGGCCACATCGTCCAGCATGGCCTCGTGCTTCACACAAATCATGGTGAGTACTGGTTCGCCCGGACAAGCTGGCGATGACGGACTTTGATGCCCGGCTTCCGTCGAATCTGCTACCAACCACGCATGAATGCTCCAGATCCCGCGTCGAATCCCGAGGCGCCGTCGCAAGTAGCCGTCACCAAGCCGAGCTGGCGCGAGGCGATGGCGGTGTATTTGCAGCCGCGGGTGCTGGTGGTGCTGTTTCTCGGCTTCTCCTCCGGCCTGCCGTTGGCGCTGTCCGGTTCGACGCTGCTGGTGTGGATGCGCGAATCCGGCGTCGATCTCGGCACGATCGGGCTGTTCGCGCTGGTCGGCACGCCCTACACGCTGAAATTCATCTGGGCTCCGCTGGTCGACGCGCTGCACGTGCCGCTGTTCACCCGGACATTCGGCCGGCGCCGCGGCTGGCTAGTGTTCGCCCAGCTGCTGCTGATCGCCGCCATCCTGGTGCTGGCATTCGCGGACCCGGCGAAGTCGCCGCTCTACGTCGCGATCGGTGCGCTGCTGGTTGCCACCACCTCGGCCACCCAGGACATCGTGGTCGATGCCTTCAGGGTCGAGAGCCTGCCGGAACAAGAACAGGCCGCCGGTATGGCCGCCTATGTGGCGGCCTATCGCATCGGCATGCTGATCTCGACCGCAGGCGCGCTGTTCCTGGTCAGCGCCTACGAATCCACCGGACGAACCCGGCTTGAATCCTGGATGTGGGGCTATGTGACGATGGCCGCGATGGTGCTGATCGGCACCGTCACGGCGCTGCTCGCCACCGAGCCGGAGCAGTCGGCGCGGGCCGAAGCTGCAACCAGCGGCGAGAGCGCGTTCCGCCGCGTCACCCAGGCGGCGATCGGTGCGTTCTCCGAATTCCTCGGCCGCAAAGATGCATTCGCGGCGCTGGCTTTCGTGGTGCTGTTCAAGTTCACCGATGCGTTCTCCGGCCCCATGACGGCCCCGTTCGTGATCGACCTCGGCTTCACCCGCAACGACTATGCGGCGATCGTCAAAGGCGTCGGACTGGCCGCAACGCTGATCGGCGGCTTTGCGGGCGGCTTCGTGGCGCGACGTTATTCGCTGGCCGCCAGCCTGTGGATCGGCGGCCTGCTGCAGGCGGTCGCCAACCTGTCGTTCTCGTGGCTCGCCATTGTCGGTGTCGACCAATGGGCGCTGGCACTGGCGATCAGCGCCGAGAACTTCACCAGCGCGATCGGCACGGTGATCTTCGTCGCGTATCTGTCGGCGCTGTGTAAGAACCCGCTGCACACTGCCACCCAATACGCCCTGCTGACCGCGCTCGCTGCGGTCGGGCGGACTTATCTGTCGTCGGGTGCCGGCTATGTGGCAAAGGCGACCGGATGGCCGGCGTTCTTCGCGATCTGCGTCGCGGTCGCGATCCCGAGCCTATTGCTGTTGGCGTGGCTGCAGCGCCGCGGCCATTTCGCGGCGCTCGGTCCGGTGAAGGTCTGACGGATCATCCCGCCGATTACTTCAGCAGGCTCCACTTGGTCACCACGGCTTCGCTCATCTGGCCGGGCTCGTTGGCGCAACTGACCGACTCGATCTTCAGCGCAACATGCTTGCCGCGGTGCGTCTTGAGCTGCGACGCCTGGGCATCGTCGGCCGGCACGATCTGGAAGGTCTCCGGCCCATTCTCGAGATTGCACAAGCCTGCCGGCGCCGGCAGCCGGCGCGGCTCGCTGACGAGCTGATACACCGGCCCGTTCTTGCCCTTGGCCCGGGTCTTCAGCGCATTGAGTTCACCGCTGAGCACATCGCCGACGCGAAGCGCGGTCGGCTTCGGCAGCGCCGCCTGCGTCCCGCCCTGCTGCGCATCTTGCGCGGACACCCCGGAGGCAACGAGCGTCAGGGCAAGCGCAGCAATCGTCGGGAGCATGAAGCGTGGCTGAGTCATCAGGTCCAATCCGGTTGAGTCAGAACAAAGTGCGCTGTCGCATCGCCGCCGACAGCGTCCCTTCGTCGAGATAGTCGAGTTCGCCACCAACCGGCACGCCATGGGCGAGCCGGGTCACTTTGACGTTGGCGTCCTGCAAGAGGTCGGTGACGTAATGTGCGGTGGTCTGGCCATCGACGGTGGCGTTGAGCGCCAGAATGATCTCGGCGATGCCGGGATCATGCGCACGCTTCACCAACGCATCGATCGTCAGATCCTCGGGACCGACGCCGTCGAGCGGCGAGAGCGTGGCCCCCAGAACGTGGTACCGGCCGTTTGTGGCAGAGGCGCGTTCGAGCGCCCACAAATCCGCAACGTCGGCCACCACCACGATGATCGAGGAATCGCGCCGTAGATCGGTGCAGACCGTGCACGGATTCTGCGAGTCGATGTTGCCGCAGGTGCTGCAGACTTCGATCTTGTCGATCGCGACCTGCAAGGCCGAGGCGAGCGGCGCCATCAGCGCGTCGCGCTTCTTGATCAGATGCAGCGCGGCGCGCCGCGCCGAGCGCGGCCCCAATCCGGGCAGCCGCGCCAGCAACTGGATCAGACGTTCGATCTCGGGGCCTGCGGCACCGGCCATCGGGACTCCGTCTCCGTGGGTTGATCAGACGCGTCGACGCAACGCTTCGCCACTCTCATTGCCGAGACGGGCGTCTAAGGCGCGAATCGAAAGGCGAGAAAGACTAGCCCAGGCCGAGCCCGGGCGGCAGGCCGAGGCCACCGGTCAGCGCTTGCATCTTCTCCTGCATCGCGGCTTCCGCCTTGCGATGGGCGTCGCCATGCGCCGCCACCAGCAGATCTTCGAGCACTTCGCGCTCCTCGGGCTTGATCAGCGACGGATCAATCGAGATGCCACGCACCTCCATCTTGGCGCTCATCCGTACCTTGACGAGGCCGCCGCCCGACAGGCCCTCGACCTCGATCTGGTCGAGCTCGGCCTGCATCGCCTTCATCTTCGACTGCAGCTGGGCAGCCTGTTTCATCATGCCGAGAAAGTCAGCCATGATCGGTTTCCTTTCAGATCGCTAATCGTCGTCGTCAATTCGCTCGGAGGGATCGTCCATATCAGACTCGATCTCCACCGGCTCGGGGGCGAGGCGCCGCACGGTCAGCTTGGCGCCGGGAAATCGCGCCAGCACTTCC
>NZ_QTKI01000278.1:0-6420 GCF_010820945.1 Rhodopseudomonas sp. BR0C11 | reverse complement strand
GCCATAACCGGCCGAGCGTCAGCCGGCACATGAGCGTCACCGGCGGCTAAGCGCTCCCACCTGCGACTAATCATTCCGCTGAACAGCGCTCCTGATTGCCATTTTCCAATTGACGGAACGGTGACGCGCTGGTTTGGTGCGCACGCTTCGCGAGCCCTCGGCTACAAAAAGCCGCTTCGCGTTGTAATCGCGCAGGCCGGACGAACCGGGAGGAGACCGAGCGTTGCGAGCATTGCTTGGACTGAGCAGGACGATCGACGCCTTCAACACGGTTGTGGGCCGTTGGGTGTCCTGGCTGATCGTGGCGGCGGTGGCGATTTCGGCAGTCAACGCCGTGGTCCGCAAGATCTTCGATATGTCGTCGAACTCGTTCCTGGAATTGCAGTGGGTGCTGTTCAGCGTGGTGTTCATGCTGTGCTCGCCCTGGACCCTGCTCAGCAACGAACACATCCGCATCGACATCATCAATCACAGCCTCCCGCTCAAGCTGCGCGGCTGGATCGATATGATCGGCCATGTGTTCTTCCTGATGCCGTTCGCGATCATCCTGCTGTGGTGGTCGATCCCATTCTTCCTGGTCTCGTATCACCAGAACGAGCAGTCGTTCAGCGCCGGCGGCTTGCCGCAATGGCCGGCCAAGGCGCTGATCATGATCATGTGCGTGCTGCTGATCATTCAGGGCATCTCGGAGATCATCAAGCGCCTCGCGATGATGGTCGGCGCGATCCCGGACAGCAACGCTTCCGCACAATCCGCACACAGTTCCGCCGAGCTCGAAGCCGAGCGGCTGTTGCTCAACATCGGCGGCGACAAAAAGTAAGCCGCTTCGTGGTCATCGCATTGGGGGGCCGGTCCGCATGACCGCACTGTTGATCCACTACATGGCGCCGATCATGTTCGCGTCGTTGGTGGTATTTCTGCTGCTGGGCTATCCGGTGGCGTTTTCGCTCGCCGCCAACGGCCTTCTGTTCGCCTTCCTCGGCATCGAACTCGGCCTGTTCCGTCCCGACTTCCTGCAGGCGCTGCCCGATCGCGTCTACGGGGTGATGAACAACGAAACGCTGCTGGCGATTCCATTCTTCACCTTCATGGGGTTGGTGCTGGAGAGATCCGGCATGGCCGAGGATCTGCTCGAGACCATCGGCCAGTTGTTCGGCTCGATCCGCGGCGGCATCGCCTATGCGGTGGTGTTCGTCGGCGCCCTGCTCGCCGCCACCACCGGCGTGGTCGCCGCCTCGGTGATCTCGATGGGCCTGATCTCGCTGCCGATCATGCTGCGCTACGGCTACGACCGCCGCGTCGCCACCGGCATCATCGCCGCGTCCGGCACGCTGGCGCAGATCATCCCGCCGTCGCTGGTGCTGATCGTGATGGCCGACCAGCTCGGCCGTTCGGTCGGCGACATGTACGAAGGCGCCTTCATTCCGGGCATCGTGCTGTCGCTGCTGTATGCGCTGTACATCTTCCTGGTGACGATCTTCGCCCCGAAGGCCGCGCCCGGCCTGCCGCTCGAAGCGCAGACGCTGCGTGAGCCGGAGACCGCCAAGCACCCGCTGATCATGCCGCTGGCGGCGCTGTCGGCCGGCGGTGCGGCCTATCTGTTCACGGTGCATTGGGGCGCGTTCGACTGGAGCAAGCCGGCGTTCGACAAGGTCGGCCTGTCGCAGCTGGTAATGCAGGGCTTCTGGTTCGTGATCCTCACGGCCGTGCTGTTCCGCCCGTTCATCGGCATCATCCGCACCATGACGATGTCGCTGTATCTGGTGGTCGCCGCATCGACCGCCGCCGGCATCGTGGCGATGAGCTTCACCGACGTGAAGTCCGGCGCCGACTACATCGTGCTGACGATGTCGGTCACCGTGGCGCTGTCGTTCGTGATCGCGGTGCTGAACCGGCTGCTGCGGCTGAAGCTGCTGTCCAAGCTCGCCGAGCAGGTCGTGTTCGTGATGGTGCCGCCGCTCGGCCTGATCTTCCTGGTGCTCGGTACCATCTTCATCGGCGTCGCGACGCCGACCGAAGGTGGCGCGATGGGCGCAGCCGGCGCGATGATTCTGGCGCTGATGAAGGGCCGGTTGAGCTTCGACCTCACCCGGCAGGCCACCGAGTCCACCGCCAAGCTGACCGCCTTCGTGGTGATGATCCTGGTCGGCGCCCGCGTGTTCTCGCTCACCTTCTACGGCGTCGACGGCCATCGCTGGGTCGAGGAGCTGCTGGTGTCGCTGCCCGGCGGGCAGCTCGGCTTCCTGATCTTCGTCAACGCCTTCGTGTTCGTGCTGGCGTTCTTCCTCGACTTCTTCGAGCTCGCCTTCATCGTCATTCCGCTGCTCGGGCCGGCGGCTGAGAAGCTCGGTATCGACCTGATCTGGTTCGGCGTCATGCTCGGCGTCAACATGCAGACCTCGTTCATGCATCCGCCGTTCGGCTTCGCCCTGTTCTACCTGCGCTCGGTGGCGCCGAAGCTGCCGTATATCGATCGCGTCAGCGGCAAGCAGATGGCGCCCGTCACCACCGGCCAGATCTACTGGGGCTCGGTGCCGTTCGTGATCATCCAGCTGATCATGGTCGCAATGGTGATCGCCTTCCCCGGAATGGTGATGCACTACAAGGGCGTCGCAGGCGACATCGACCCGTCCAAGGTCAAGATCGACATCCCGCAGATCGAGATGCCGCAGATCGATCTCGGCCCGCCGAAGTTCTGATCGAGGACAGCTTCCCCTTCCCGTCATTGCGAGGAGCGCAGCGACGAAGCAATCCAGTACAGTGCACTGAGCTGGATTGCTTCGCTTCGCTCGCAATGACGGTGGAGCTGGACCGCCCGTCTCCCTAGGAAGACTGGTAACAAACAAAAAAAGCCCGGCCTCCTCGCGGAGGCCGGGCCTTTTCGTTTCAGGCGTTCAGATCAGCCGCGGGTGCGGGAGCGGATCATGAAGCTGTCGAAGGTGTACTCCGCGACCTGCCACCACAGGTACTGGTCGGAGCGATACGCCTGCATGGCGTCGATCGCCTTCTTGAAGTCCGGGTTCTTCGCCGAGATTTCGCCCCACAGCTCGTTGGTGGCCTTGAGGCAGGCGTCGAGGATTTCGTTCGAGAACGGACGCAGCTGCGTGCCGCCGGCCACCAGCCGCTTCAGCGCGGTCGGGTTGAGCAGGTCGTAGCGGGCGTTCATCCAGGTGTTGGTGTTCACCGCCGCGTTGGCGAGGATCGCCTGATAGTTCTTCGGCAGCTGGTTGAACTTCTCGAGGTTGGTGAAGGCGTGCACGGTCGGGCCGCCTTCCCAGAAGCCCGGATAGTAGTAGTACTTCGCGACCTTCTGGAAGCCGAGCTTTTCGTCGTCGTACGGGCCGACCCACTCGGCAGCGTCGATAGTGCCTTTCTCCAGCGCCGGATAGATGTCGCCGCCGGCGATCTGCTGCGGCACCACGCCGACCTTCTGCAGCACCTGACCGGCAATGCCGCCGATGCGCATCTTCAGGCCGCTCATGTCGGCAACGGTCTTGATCTCCTTCCGGAACCAGCCACCCATCTGAGTGCCGGTGTTGCCGCAGGGGAAGCCGACCAGGCCGTACTTCTTGTAGAATTCGTTGGCGAGCTCGTTGCCGCCGCCCTGATACAGCCAGGAGTTCTGCTGACGGGCGTTGAGGCCGAACGGGACCGACGCGAACACCGCGAAGGTCGGGTCCTTGCCGACATAGTAGTACGACACAGTGTGGCACATCTCGACGGTGCCGTTGGACGTGGCATCCAGCGCCTGCAGGCCGGGGACGACTTCACCCGCCGCGAACACCTGGATCTGGAACTTGTTGTCGGTCATCTCGGCGACCTGCTTCGCCAGATATTCGGCGCCGCCATAGATGGTGTCGAGCGACTTCGGGAAGCTGGAGGTCAGCCGCCACTTCACCTCGGGCGAGGACTGCGCGATCGCCGGGGAAGCCACCGCGGCCGCTGCCGCAGCGCCGGTAGCTGACACTTTCAGAAAGTCACGACGTTTCATAAGGCATCTCCTTGTTGCCGGCGTTTTCCCGGATTCCATGCGCGCCCGACCAAAAGAAGGCGAACCGCGGAGCCGTTTGTGGCGAAGCGTCTCTAACACGGATGGTGATCCGCATAAAACGCCGCGACCGAGTAGATAACTGAGATTCAACCAAAGTCGAAGACGGAAATTCCAGCGTGATCACCACGCGGCGTCGACGATCACTCCTGAGTGGTCGATCATCGACGCCGGTATGATCACTTCGCAGCGCATCAATTGGTCGCGAGGCTGTTGATCCGGTCGCGCACCTTGCCGGCAATCGCGCGATAGATCGTCGCATGCGGCCCGTTGGGCTCGCTCTCGACCACAGGCCGGCCGGCGTCCGAAGTGGCTCGAATCTCCATATGCAGCGGGATTTCGCCGAGGAACGGGACGCCGAGTCGCTCGGCCTCGTGCCGCGCTCCGCCATGCCCGAACACGTCGGACCGGGTGCCGCATTCCGGGCAGAGGAAGTAACTCATGTTCTCGATGATGCCGATCACCGGGACATTCACCTTGGTGAACATCGCAAGGCCCCTGCGGGCATCGATCAGTGCCAAATCCTGCGGCGTCGACACGATCACCGCGCCCTTCAGCGGCACGGTCTGCGCCAGCGTCAGTTGCGCGTCACCGGTGCCGGGCGGCATGTCGACCACCAGCACGTCGAGCTTGCCCCAGTCGACGTCGCGCAGCATCTGCGTGATCGCCGACATCACCATCGGACCGCGCCAGATCATCGCCGCCTCTTCGTCGACCAGGAAGCCGATTGACATGATCGACAGGCCGAACCGCGCGATCGGAATCATCCGGCGGCTGTCGTCGAGTTGCGGCTTCTCGTTGATGCCCGTCAGGCGCGGCACCGACGGACCATAGATGTCGGCGTCGAGCAGCCCGACCTTGAGGCCGAGGTCGCGCAGGCCGAGCGCGAGATTGAGCGCAGTGGTCGATTTGCCGACGCCGCCTTTGCCGGATGCGACGGCGATGATCGCGCCGACACCGGGAATGCCCGCCTGTTTCGGCAGACCGGCTCCGGGTGCACCGGCCGGACGATGCGCCGACACCGGCGCCACGCCAGGCCGCTGTGCCGGAGCGCTGCCCGGCTGACGCTCGGCAGTCAGCGCGACCAGCGCGCTCTTCACGCCGGACGTACCGCGCACGGCTGCCTCAGCATCGCTGCGCACGCTCTCCCAAGCCCGCGCCTCGGCCGCATCGACGTTGATCGAGAAGTACACCTTGCCGTCGGTGATGGCGATCTCCGACAGCACGCCGGCTTTGGTCAGCGGCACGCCACGCGGCGTCGCCACCTTGGCCAGGCTGTCGAGAATCTGTTGCTGGGTCACGCTCACTGGAAGTCTCCTGCCGCTTCGCGTGCCCACCGATCACATGCCAACGCTCGGTTCAAGCCGGGAATTAGCCATCGGCCCTCGCTTGTGAAGCGGCCCCGCGCGGAACCATGCTGCACCGCAAGATGATCGCTTTGCCTTACGTTCGAGGGAGATCGCAGGCTTGCTCCGCGAAGCTCCTCGCCTATGCTGACGCCTCCTCCTCGCGTGCCTCGCAGCGGGCCGCCCTCACCTCCACTCGATCAGGCGCGACCGGCTCGCGCCCTCGCAACCGAAGGGTCCAGACATGGCCAAAGTCGCTTTCATCGGTCTCGGCGTCATGGGGTTTCCGATGGCCGGACATCTCGTGACGAAAGGCGGCCATGAGGTGACGGTCTACAATCGCACGGCCGCGAAGGCGCAGGCCTGGGCCGAGAAGTTCGGCGGCCGCGCGGCGCCGACCCCGGCCGAGGCTGCGGCGGGCCAGGACTTCGTGATGGCCTGCGTCGGCAACGACGACGACCTGCGCGCCGTCACCACCGGCGCCGACGGCGCGTTCGGTGCGATGAGCAAGGGCGCGATCTTCGTCGACCACACCACCGCCTCCGCCGAAGTCGCGCGCGAGCTCGACGCTGCTGCAAGCAAAGCGGGCTTCCACTTCATCGACGCGCCGGTGTCGGGTGGCCAGGCCGGCGCCGAGAACGGCGTGCTGACGGTGATGTGCGGTGGCCGGCCGGAAGACTTCGCCAAGGCCGAGCCGGTGATCGCCGCCTACGCACGGATGTGCAAGCTGCTGGGCCCCGCCGGCAGCGGTCAGCTCACCAAGATGGTCAATCAGATCTGCATCGCCGGGCTGGTCGAAGGCCTGTCGGAGGGCATCCACTTCGCCAAGAAGGCCGGCCTCGACGTCAACGCGGTGATCGACACCATCTCCAAGGGCGCCGCGCAGTCGTGGCAGATGGAGAACCGCCACAAGACCATGAACGACGGCAAATACGATTTCGGCTTCGCGGTCGAATGGATGCGCAAGGATCTGTCGATCTGTCTTTCCGAAGCCCACCGCCACGGCGCCAGCCTTCCGGTCACGGC
>NZ_QTKI01000277.1:0-6436 GCF_010820945.1 Rhodopseudomonas sp. BR0C11 | reverse complement strand
CGCCAAGGATCCGGCGATCCGCTCCAACACCTCTGTCTGCCTCAAGGTGGTCGATCCCGCCATCACCGCGCTGTCTCCGGAAGCCCAGGCCGACTTCGCCAAGAAGTTGGTCGCGGCGGTCGAGAAGGAAGGCGCAGGCTTCGACCTCGGCGCTTACCGCGATGCCCCTCCCGGCCTGCGGATCTGGTGCGGCGCGACGGTTGAGACTGCCGACGTGCAGGCCCTGACGCAGTGGCTGGACTGGGCGTTCGAGACCACCAAGGCCTCGCTGACTCAGGCGGCCTGATTAGTCACCCTCCCCTAGAGGGGGAGGGTCGACGCACCGTAGGTGCGGCGGGGTGGGGTGACAGACTCTCCCCGCCCTCGGACTCCAATTTCCATTCTCGACGCTTTCACCCCACCCCGGCGCTGCGCGCCGACCCTCCCCCTCAAGGGGAGGGTGTAGGAGAAATCCCATGACCGCTCCCAAAGTCCTCATTTCCGACGCGCTGTCGGAAGCCGCCGTGCAGATCTTCAAGGACCGCGGCATCGACGTCGATTTCCAGCCGAACCTCGGCAAGGACAAAGACAAGCTCGCCGAGATCATCGGCAATTATGACGGCCTCGCGATCCGCTCCGCCACCAAGGCGACCGCGAAGATCCTGGAGAAGGCCAACCGTCTCAAGGTGATCGGCCGCGCCGGCATCGGCGTCGACAACGTCGAGATTCCCGCGGCGACCGCCAAGGGCATCATCGTGATGAACACGCCGTTCGGCAATTCGATCACCACCGCCGAGCACGCTATCACCATGATGCTGTCGCTGGCCCGTGAGATCCCCGCCGCCGACGCCTCGACCCAGGCCGGCAAGTGGGAGAAGAACCGCTTCATGGGCGTCGAGATCACCGCCAAGACCCTCGGCGTGATCGGCTGCGGTAACATCGGCTCGATCGTTGCCGACCGCGCCCTCGGCCTGAAGATGAAGGTGATCGCGTTCGATCCGTTCCTGTCGCCGGAGCGCGCCAAGGACCTCGGCGTCGAGAAGGTCGAGCTCGAAGACATCTTCAAGCGCGCCGACTTCATCACCCTGCACACCCCGCTCACCGACAAGACCAAGAACATCATCGACGCGGCTGCGATCGCCAAGATGAAGAAGGGCGTCCGCATCATCAACTGCGCCCGCGGCGGTCTGGTCGACGAGAATGCGCTCGCCGAAGCGCTGAAGTCCGGCCACGTTGCCGGCGCGGCGTTCGACGTGTTCTCCGAAGAGCCGGCCACCAAGAACGTGCTGTTCGGCCTGCCGAACGTGATCTGCACCCCGCATCTCGGCGCCTCGACGACGGAAGCGCAGGAGAACGTCGCGCTGCAGGTCGCCGAGCAGATGAGCGACTACCTGCTGACCGGCGCGATCACCAACGCGATCAACTTCCCGTCGATCACCGCCGAAGAAGCCCCCAAGCTGAAGCCGTTCATCGAACTGGCCGAAAAGCTCGGCTCGTTCGCCGGCCAGCTCACCGACACCGGCATCACCAAGGTCACCATCACTTATGAGGGTGAAGTGGCCGAGATGAAGATCAAGGCGCTGACCTCGGCGGTGCTGTCGGGCCTGCTGCGTCCGATGCTGGGCGACATCAACGTCGTTTCGGCGCCGGTGATCGCCAAGGAGCGCGGCATGGTGGTGGACGAAGTCGTCCGCGCCGCCGAGAGCGACTATGAGAGCCTGATCACCCTGACGGTGACCACCGAGAAGCAGGAGCGTTCGGTGTCCGGCACGGTCTATGCCGACGGCAAGCCGCGCCTGGTCGACATCAAGGGCATCCGCGTCGACGCCGAATTCGGTGCCTCGATGATCTACGTCACCAACGAGGACAAGCCTGGCTTCATCGGCAAGTTCGCCAGCCTGCTCGGCGACGCCAAGGTCAACATCGCGACCTTCAACCTCGGCCGTCACACCGAAGGCGGCGACGCCATCGCGCTGGTGACGATCGACGGTCAGGCTCCGGCCGACGTGCTGGAGAAGGTGCAGGCGCTGCCGCAGGTCAAGCAGGTCAAGGCCCTGACGTTCTGATCGAAGGCCGGATCGCACCGCTGCGGAGCAGCTCAGTTCCGTAGCTTGATCCCGAGCACGACGACATCAAGCTCTCTCCCCGGTACCGGGGGGAGGGCTTTCGTTTGCACGCTCCGCGCGAAATGGACGGGCGGTTCGCAAAATGGACGATTGAGTGCGCTGCAGTAACTGTCCGGGAAGAATTCCCGCGTAGTTGTACGAGGCGCAAAATTCTCGCGCCGCGTTGCACCTCGGGAGAAGTCCGTGAAGTTCAGTAATCTTCGAATTACTCCGAAGCTGGGCCTGCTGGTCGCAGGTACCCTGATCGGCTTGTGCGTGGCCGGCATTCTCGCCGGTGTGATGATGCAGCGTGAGATGCTCAACGCGCGGTTTGAGCAGGCCAAGGCCATCACCGAGATGGGGCGCAATCTCGCGATCGGCCTACAGAAGAAGGTCGAGGCCGGTGAGCTCACCAAGGAGCAGGCGATCGCGCAATTTGCCCGCGATGCGGCGCTGCTGACCTACGACAACGGCCAGGGCTATCTGTTCGCCTACACGATGGACGGCGTCACCATCGCCACCCCGGACAAGAAGGCGGTCGGCACCAACCGGATGAACACGCCGACCGGCGACCGCTATCTGGTGCGCGAGCTGCGTGACGGCGTCGCCGCCAAGGGTGACGTCACCCTGTACTACGATTTCCGCCGGCCCGGGACCGAGGAGAACATCCGCAAGATGTCCTACGGCCTGGCGATTCCCGGCTGGGACATGTTCGTCGGCACCGGCGCCTATCTCGACGATCTCGACGCCAAGCTGAAGCCGATCTTCTGGACGCTGGGCGGCGCCATCTTCGCGATTGCAATCGCTGCCGGCCTGTTCGCGGTGCTGATCGCCCGCGGCATCACCCGTCCGCTCGCCAAGCTCGGCGCCCGGATGGATTCGCTGGCGCATGGCGAGCTGGAGCAGCCGATCCCCGGCATCGAACGCGGCGACGAGGTCGGCGAGATGGCCAAGACCGTGCAGGTGTTCAAGGACAATGCGCTGCGGATTCGCGACCTGGAGCGCGCCGAAGAAGCCGCCAAGGAGCACGCCGAAGCCGAGCGCCGCGCCGCGATGGAGCGGCTTGCCGACGAGTTCGAGCACAGCGTCAACGGCGTGGTGCAGTCGGTCGCCACTGCGACCTCCGGCATGCAGCAGACCGCGCAGTCGATGACTGCGACTGCGACCGACGCCAGCGCCCGCGCTGCGACGGTGTCGTCGGCCTCGGCGAATGCCTCCAACAATGTCAGCACGGTGGCATCCGCCGCCGAAGAGCTGTCGGCCTCGGTCACCGAGATCTCGCGCCAGGTCGAGCAGTCGCGGGAGATCGCCGGCAAGGCGGTCGACGACGCCGCGTTGACCAACCAGACCGTCAAGCTGCTGGCGACCGGCGCCGAGAAGATCGGCGAGGTGGTGCAGCTGATTCACTCGATCGCATCGCAGACCAATCTGCTCGCGCTCAACGCCACCATCGAGGCCGCCCGCGCCGGCGAATCCGGCCGCGGCTTTGCGGTGGTCGCCAGCGAAGTGAAGGCGCTGGCCAGCCAGACCGCCAAGGCGACCGAAGAAATCTCCGCGCAGGTCGCGGCGATGCAGTCCTCGACCAACGACGCGGTGCAGTCGATCGGCGGCATCACCGCGACGATTGCGCAGATGAGCGAGATCACCATGGCGATCTCGACTGCGGTCGAACAGCAGGGCGCGGCGACTCGCGAGATCGCCCGCAACATCCAGTCGGTTGCGGCGGGATCGACCGAGATCAGCATGCATATCGGCGGCGTTACCGAAGCCGCCAGTGCCACCGGCTCGGCCGCCGGGCAGGTGCTCGCCAATGCCCGTGAACTCGACGCCCAGTCCGGCGAACTTCGCCGCGCGGTCGACGACTTCCTCGGCAAGGTCCGAGCCGCCTGAGTTCCCGCGAGCTTCGGCTCCCGCGATCACTTTATGAGCCCCTGGCAGATCCGACGGTCTGCCAGGGGCTTCGTCTTTTCACGGTGTTAGCAAGGTCCGGGGCGCAACCCTCGGGTTCCTACGAGGGAACTATTAAACCGATTGGACACCCTGAGCTTGTAACGCTTCTCGCAGCTAGTCTCGAAATGCGTAGGAGCTGATCGCTGTGAAGTTCACCAATCTGCGGATCTCGCCGAAGCTGGGCATCCTGGTCGCCGTGGCAATGCTCGGCCTGGTGGCGTCCGGCCTGTTTGCGGCGTCGATGCTGCAACGTGAAATGAGCAACGAGCGGTTCGAGCAGACCAAGGCGCTGGTCGAAAGCGCGCTGAATATGGCGATGGGGCTGCAGAAGCAGGTGGCGGCCGGCAAGCTCACCAAGGAGCAGGCGATCGCCGAATTCCAGCAGCGCGCCCAGAGCATGACGTACGACGGCACTAACGGTTACTTCTTCGCCTACAAAATGGACGGCTCGGTCGTGGTGATGTCCGATCCGAAAATGATCGGCACCAACCGGCTCGACGTCGAGACCGGCGGCCGCAAGATCGTGCGCGAATTGCGCGACGGCGTCGCCGCCAAGGGCGACGTGACGCTGATCTATGAATTCATGAAGCCCGGCAGCACCGAGCTGCTCCGCAAAGTGTCTTATGCCGCCGTCATCCCCGGATGGGACATGTTCGTCGGCACCGGCGTGTACTTGCAGGACATCAACGCCAAGCTGAAGCCGCTTCTGACCTGGCTCGGCGTCGTCATCGTCGGCATCGGCGTGGTGTGTGCCCTGGTCGCGTGGCTGATCAGCCGCAGCATCACTCAGCCGCTCGGCGTGCTCGGTACCCGCATGACTTCGCTGGCCGAAGGGCAGCTGGACGCACCGATCCCCGGCGTCGACCGCGGCGACGAAAGCGGCGCGATGGCCAAGACCGTGCAGGTGTTCAAGGACAACGCGATCCGGATCCGCGGGCTCGAACAGCAGGAGCAGGAGGCGCAGCGCCGCGCCGCGGCCGAGCGCAGCGCGCTGATGCAGAGCATCGCCGACGATTTCGAGCGCAGCGTCAACGGCGTGGTGCGGAGCGTGGCCGATGCCACGCGCTACATGCAGAACACCGCGCAGTCGATGACCTCGACGGCGGCCGATGCCTCGACGCGTGCGGCGGCGGTTGGTGCGGCCTCGGATTCGGCATCCGGCATGGTCGGCACCGTGGCGTCGGCCTCCGAGCAGCTCTCGAGTTCCGTGCAGGAAATTTCCCGTCAGGTCGATCAGTCGCGCTCGGTGGCGAGCAAGGCGGTGAGCGACGCCGAGGAGACCAACGGGACGGTGATGCAGCTTTCGGTCAGCGCCGAGAAGATCGGCGAAGTCGTGCAGCTGATTCACTCGATCGCGTCGCAAACCAATCTGCTGGCGCTGAACGCCACGATCGAAGCGGCGCGCGCCGGCGAGTCCGGCCGCGGCTTTGCGGTGGTGGCGAGCGAAGTGAAGGCGCTGGCGAGCCAGACCGCGAAAGCGACCGAAGAAATCTCTGCGCAGGTCGCGGCGATGCAGTCCTCGACCGCAAGTGCGGTGCAGTCGATCGGCGGCATCACCGCGACGATCGGCGAGATCAACAAGATCACTGTGGCGATTGCGACGGCGGTCGAGCAGCAGGGGGCTGCAACGCAGGAAATTGCCCGCAACATTCAGTCGGTTGCGGCCGGTTCGAGCGAGATCAGCGATCACATCGGCGGCGTCAGTTCCGCCGCCCAGGCAACCGGCGACGCGGCTTCGGAAGTCCTTTCGCATGCCCGGGCGCTCGACAGCCAGTCTGGTGCACTGCAATCGGCGGTCGACGACTTCCTCCGCAAGATTCGCGCCGCTTGATCGTGCTCGGGGCTTGAACCTTTTGGCCTCCAGTGGTGACAATTCTCTGCTGGGGGGATGCGTGAAGGACGAGAGACAACGCATGCCCATGATGTTGCAAGGCACCGTCGCTTTCGAACCTGAATTCGTCGGCAATCTGGCGTGGCTCACCCGCGCGCTGATCGCCCGCGATATCGATCCGGATGGCGTCATCATCGCCAAGGATCTGGCCGGCGCAGGCGCGATGCCACGCGCGGCAAGCCTGCGCTACGTCTACACGGTCTCGACCGGCGATACTGATTTCGTCGTGATCGAAACCAGCGACGCGCGGTTTCTCGAACAGTTCCTCAATCGTCTCGAATCCGCCGACGACACGCCGTCGGCTTTGCCGCCCAAAGGCATGTTCGCGCGCCTAACCCGCTGGATGTCACCGCCAGCGTGATGACGACTGGCGACATCCAGGCGTACTGCAGCGGTGCTCGCTTTCACAACGTCATTCCGGGGCGCGCCGACAGGCGCGAACCCGGAATCTCGAGATGTTGAAGTAAAGCCGCAGGACCACACCACGAGGTTCCGGGTTCACGCGCTGATG
>NZ_QTKI01000276.1:0-6460 GCF_010820945.1 Rhodopseudomonas sp. BR0C11 | reverse complement strand
GGCCGGGCAAGACCGAGACCACCGAAATCCTGCGTCACCCGGATGGCGGCCGCAAAGACATCCTGCGCATCGCTGCGCCAGGCGAGCCGGTGACGGCCGAGATCGAGATCTACCGGGTCGGCAGCGAGACGTCCCGCGCCACGGCCGAAGCCGCCCTGGCGGCCCGGATGGACCCGGGCGGGACCGCGACGATCGAGACCGCCGGCGTGATCGACACCAAGTTCGGCCCGGTGCCGCTGTTCAGCCTTGGTGGCGGCGACCGTGCGGCCGGTTCTTGTCTGGGCTTCGTCAAAGCGATCGATGCCGCGAGCTTGCGGATTTCCGGCTTCTCCTGCCGCGGCGACACCGCGCTGCAGCGCCGAACCGCGGTGGCTTGTCTGCTCGACCGGCTGGTGCTGCTGAGCGGCGATGCGGCGACGGCCGCAGTGTTTGCCCAGGCCGAGCTGCGGCGCGGCAGCTGCGGGCCGAATCAGTCTGCTGCTTCGGTGGCGTCCGCCGACTGGCTGACCGGTCCGCAGGACCCGTCGCTGCGCGGCCGGCTATGAGCTGGAGACCTGCCAGGGCGGCGTAACGCCTTGGAGTTGATGCAACATTTTGGCGACGGCCGGATTGAATGATTGTCGGCCGGTGTTGCCGGATTGATCTTGTGGCCGGTGTGCGGCGGCGGCTACAAAGGACGAACCTGGAATGCGCCTGCCGATGGGGACCCCGATGTTCGTGAAATCCACTGCCGCCAGACTGTTGCCGGTCCTGCTCGCGGCAGCCGCCGTCGCCGTGATCGGCGTCAGCAATGCCGATGCCGCTCCGAAGAAGAAGCGGGTTTACGGCACGTCCGACCAGATCCGCTACGGCTCCCGCGGCCCGAACGTGGTCTATCAGGCCGGCCCCCGCACCCGTGTGTACGTCACCAAGCGGTCCTGGCTCGATGCCGGCACCGAAGTGCAGCCGGGCGAACGCCACTTCTCCGACTACGCCTTCCCGCCGGGCTATTCGTTCGCGCGCGAGAACGGCCAGCGCCCGCTCGACCGTTGGCCGCTCAATCCGGCCTCCGATCTCGGCGGATCTCCGACCGGTTTCCCGCTGTACTGATCGGCCCGCGGCACCCGCCGCCCGCGACAGCGCCAGAAACGACAACGCCCGCCGAATTCGGCGGGCGTTTTTTGTTTTATTCGACGTCACCGCCGGGGCTGGCCCGGCGGTCCATCGGATTTCATGAAGACGGCTTCGCGGACCAAGCCCGCGAGTGAGACCGTCAGGCGTGCAACGCCTGCAGTTCGGTGACGATCGCTTCGCCCATCTGCGAGGTCGAGATCACCGTGGTGCCTTCGCTCTTGATGTCGGCGGTACGCAGGCCCTTGGCCAGCACCGCGGCGATCGCTTCGTCGAGCTTGTCGGCGAGCGCGCCCATGTCGAGCGAGTAGCGCAGCGCCATGCCGAATGAGGCCAGCATCGCCACCGGATTGGCCATGCCCTTGCCGGCGATGTCGGGCGCCGAGCCATGCACCGGCTCGTACATCGACTTGCGCTTGCCGGTCTTGGCGTCGACTTCGCCGAGCGAGGCCGACGGCAGCATCCCGAGCGAGCCGGTCAGCATCGCGGCGATGTCGGACAGCATGTCGCCGAACAGGTTGTCGGTGACGATGACGTCGAACTGCTTCGGCCACTTGACGAGGTTCATGCCGCCCGAGTCGGCAAGCTGGTGGTCGAGCTGGACGTCCTTGTATTCGCGGTCGTGCACGGCGGTGATCACTTCGTTCCAGAGCACGCCCGTCTTCATGACGTTGCGCTTCTCCATCGAGGTGACCTTGTTGCGGCGCTTGCGGGCGAGGTCGAACGCGACCCGGCCAATCCGTTCGATCTCGTAGGTGTCATATACCTGGGTGTCGACCGCGCGCTTCTGGCCGTTACCGAGGTCGGTGATGGTCTTCGGCTCGCCGAAATACACGCCGCCGGTCAGTTCGCGGACGATCATGATGTCGAGGCCTTCGACCACGTCGCGCTTCAGGCTCGAGGAATCCGCCAGCGCCGGGTAGCACACCGCCGGCCGCAGATTGGCGAACAGGCCGAGATCCTTGCGCAGCCGCAGCAGGCCGGCTTCGGGGCGGGCGTCGTACGGCACGCCGTCCCACTTCGGGCCGCCGACCGCGCCGAAGATCACCGCGTCGGAGGCCTGCGCCAACGCCATGGTGGCGTCGGCGATCGCCACCTTGTCGGCGTCATAGGCGGCGCCGCCGACCAGGCCGTGCTCGGTCTCGAAGCTGGCAATGCCGGCCTTGTTGAGCCAGTCGATCAGCCGGCTGACCTCGGCCATCACTTCGGTGCCGATGCCGTCGCCGGGAAGAAGAAGCAGTTTGTGCGTTGCCATGATCGGGTCCTTGCAAGCGTCATCGCCGGGCTCGACCCGGCGATCCATCGTTTCGAGAAGGATGGATGCCCGGGTCAAGCCCGGGCATGACAGGAAGAAATGAATTCGCGGGCCGAGTGCTAGATCGCCGGTGCGGGCTTGGCAAGACAGTGTTGCCGCCTGTGCGTGTTGCGGGTGGGGCGCATTCGCTGTCACAATGACGGCGCCGGAGACCTTCCTTGACCCTGCTCGACCGCACCGAGGCGGCGCCCGCTCATCCCGCGCGCCTGATCCTGATCCTGTCGCTTGCGCCGACCGTGGGGCTCGGCATCGGCCGTTTCGCCTATTCGCTGCTGCTGCCGGACATGCGCGACAGCCTCGGCTGGTCGTATTCGGCGGCCGGATTCATGAACACCATCAATGCGGCCGGCTATCTGGCCGGCGCGCTGGTGACGTCCCGGCTGGTCTCCCGGTTCGGCATGGCGGCAATCGTGCGGGTCGGCACGCTGGCCTGCGTCGCCTCGCTGGTGCTTTGCGCGATCTCCGGCAATTTCGCGCTGCTGTCCGCCGCCCGGTTGATTGCCGGGATTGGCGCGGCGCTGGCCTTCGTGGCCGGCGGGGCGCTCGCCACCACGATCGCCCAGGCGCAGCCGGCGCGGTCGGCGTTTCTGCTCAGCCTGTTCTATGCCGGCCCCGGCATCGGCATCCTGTCGTCGGGGCTGATCGCGCCGTTCCTGCTGCAGGCGGCCGGACCCGGCTCGTGGTGGCTCGGCTGGCTGGTGCTGGCGGCGTTGTCGGCCGCGATGGCGCTACCGGTGCTGCTGGCGCCGATCGGAGTCGATGCCGGGCTCGGCGGCGGCCGCGCCGCGCCGTTCCGGATCGCTCCGGTGCTGATCTATCTGGCCGGCTATTTCATGTTCGGCGCCGGCTACATCGCCTACATGACCTTCATGATCGCCTATGTGCGCGACGCCGGCGGCGGCGCCGCGGCGCAGAGCGCGTTCTGGTGCCTGATCGGGATCAGCGCCTTCGTCACGCCCTGGGTCTGGCGCCGGGTCATGGCGCTGCATCGCGGCGGGCTGTCGACCACCATCATCCTGGCCGTCAATGCAGTCGGCGCCGTGCTGCCGTTGTTCAGCCTGTCGCCCGTGATGCTGGCGACCTCGGCGCTGGTGTTCGGGGTGTCGTTCTTCGCGGTGGTGGCCTCGACGACCGCGTTCGTCCGCTTCAACTATCCGCAGGGCTCCTGGCCCGGTGCGATCGCCGCGATGACCATCGCGTTCGGTATCGGCCAGACGCTCGGCCCGCTGGTGGTCGGCGCCATCACCGACGCGATCGGCAGCCTGTCATCCGCGCTCGCCGTCTCCGCCGCAACGCTGGCGCTCGGTGCCGCGCTGTCGGCGTTTCAACGGCCGCTGCAGAGAAGTAACTGACATCGTCCTTCCGGGGCGCTTGCGAAGCAAGCGAACCCGGAATCCAGGTGTTATTGCGACGTGGTTTCTTGGGTGCGTGCCCTGAACATCGAGATCCCGGGTTCGCGCTACGCGCGCCCCGGGATGACGGCGCGGGCTGCTACTATTCGATCACACCGCAGGCGATGCGGTCGCCGGCGTTGCCGGCGGGGTCGGTCTTGTAGTCGTCGGCCTTGGCGTGGATCACCAGTGCGGTGCCGCCGTCCTTGAACACCGAGTTCGGTTTGCCCTTGGCGAGCGTCACCGCGTCGTTGACGACGTCGATGCTGAGCGCGCCGGACGCCGGCACGTCGAGGTTAGGCATGTCGCCCGCATGCGCGCCGCCCTCGGCCATCTTGCCGTGCTTCTTGTTGTCCGGATTGAAATGGCCGCCCGCCGAGGTGAACGGCGGCTCGCATTTGCCGACTGCGTGAATGTGGAAAGCGTGTTCGCCCGGCGGCAGGCCCTTCAGTGCCAGCTTGATGGTGACGCCCTTGCTGCCCTCGGTCAGCAGTGCGGTGCCGACCTCGGCGCCTTCGGCGTTCTTCAGCGTCGCCTTGGCGCTGTCCGCCGCCATCGCCGCCGTGGTGACGCCGAGCACCGCGCCGGTGCACAACAAAGCTCGCAGGATCATCAGGACCTCCCGTGACGTGTTCTGAAACGTGATGCGAGACGCTAACACCGCGGCCGCCGCGACGCCAACACGCGATTGGCCGCGGATCATGCGTGGAACCATTTGAGACTGTTGGGACGTGACAGAACTTCCACGAGTCATTCCGGGGCGCTCGCGTCAGCGAGCGAACCCGGAATCGCGACGTGCGAGGGCGACTACAACCCGCTGAACGAGTTGTAGCCCTGGTCTTCCCAATAGCCGCCCTTGTAGTCGTTGGTGACTTCCATCGACACGACGTATTTGGGATTCTTGAAGCCGAGCTTGGTCGGGATCCGGATCTTCATCGGATAGCCGTAGGCGCGGGGCAGCACCTCGCCGCCGAATTTGAAGGTCATCTGGGTCTGCGGATGCAGCGCGGTCGGCATGTCGATCGGCGAGGTGTAGTCGTCGGCGCAGCGGAACCAGACGTAGTTCGCCTTGGTGTCGGCACCAATCAGCTCGAGGAAGTCGCGCAGTCGCACGCCGCTCCAATGGCCGATCGCGCTCCAGCCTTCGACGCAGACATGCCGGGTGA
This sequence comes from Rhodopseudomonas sp. BR0C11, assembly GCF_010820945.1. NCBI lineage: Bacteria > Pseudomonadati > Pseudomonadota > Alphaproteobacteria > Hyphomicrobiales > Nitrobacteraceae > Rhodopseudomonas > Rhodopseudomonas sp. BR0C11. Next base: position 1,478 of record NZ_QTKI01000276.1, on the reverse strand, counting down.
TCTGCGACACCTCGGGCAGCTGCGTCAGCTCCTGCAGCGTCCAGCTCTTCTTGTTCTGCACCAGGCCCGACACCTCCAGCTTCCAGTCGCCGCCGTCGATCGTCGGAGCCTCGTCGAGCGAGTAGTAGGCGTTGAACGGAAACGGCCGGGTGATGTCCTTCTCGCTGAAGGTCGGCGCCAACGTGTTCGGGTTGAAGATTGCCGCCTGCACCGCGTCGTTGAACTTCGACACCTGGGCCAGCAGCGTTTCGGCCGAGGCGCCGTCGACCACGTCGCAGCCGGTCAGTAGCGTCAGCGCCCCGAGGCTGGCGCCGCCGGCGAGGAAGCGCCGCCGCGACACGTCGGGCATCAGCTTGGCGGCATCGCGGACCAGCAGCTTCCTGTCGACGCCCGGGATCAGCAGTTTGTTGATGCGCAGCATGGCTTTGTCCTCTTGGCGTCAGTGCGAAGAGCGAAGTGCACCGTGTTCTGGCTTCTTCGCCGCGCTCGTCGTGACGGAGAAGCGGCTTCGGATTCAGCGTCCGATGATCATCGCCCGCAGCGCCTTCGGCACCAGGGCGGCGAGCAGGATATGGATGGCCGAGAACGCGACGATGGCGCTCATCGCACCGAAATGTACGTAGCGCGCGGTGTCGTAGCCGCCGAGCAGCGCGGTGAGTGAATGGAATTGCACCGGTTTCCAGATCGCGAGGCCCGATGCGACCGACAGCACGCCGACGATCAGGACGCCGACATAGAGCAGCTTCTGCACTGTGTTGTAGCGGCTGAGGTCGTCGTGGGAGAGCCGCAGCCGGATCGCCTGTGACAAATCGGAGGTGATACCCGAGAGCGTGATTGGCCACAGTTTGCGCCGGAATCTGCCGGTGGCGAAGCCGAGGATGACGTAGAGCACGCCGTTGATCACCAGCACCCACATCGCTGCGAAGTGCCACAGCAGTCCGCCGCCGAGCCAGCCGCCGAGCGTCAGCGCCCGCGTGAACTGAAAGTCGAACAGCGGCGCGGCGTTGTAGATTTGCCAGCCGGACAGGATCATCGCCAGCATCGCGGCGGCGTTGATCCAATGCATCACCCGCACCCACACCGGCTGCAGGATGGCGCGGGGCTCTGCGATCGCCGCGGTGGTCGAGGCAGGTTCATTCAGGATGGTGGTAGACATCGGCTCTATTCCTGGAAGCCAGCGGTTGCACCGGACATTACGGGCAATGCGCCGATTTCGTTACTGCCGATTATCGATCATTGCGGCTTCGCATGCGAGCGGGATCACGAAAGCGCGAGCCGGTTGCCCGGCCCGCGCCCTCGCTCGCGGCAGCTTGCCGCAGCCTCCGCGGCGCCAGGGGGACATCATGCGCCGCGGAGGTGAGCCCGCAATTACGACGGCAGCAGCACGGTATCGATCACGTGGATCACGCCGTTGGACTGGTTGACGTTCGGGATGGTCACGGTCGAGCTGCCGCCCTTGGCATCGATCAGCATCACCT
>NZ_QTKI01000275.1:0-6484 GCF_010820945.1 Rhodopseudomonas sp. BR0C11 | reverse complement strand
AGCAGAAGCCGTTCGAAAACCTCGTCGAGCTTGGCTGGCTGAAGCGTTCCTCGGTCGATCCCCGATCGACGCACTATCAGATCACCGAGCGCGGCACCGCCGCTGCACTCAGAAGCTGACGCAGCTCGGCCGCACCGAGATCATCACCGCCTGCTGCTTGAAGCGCTGCTTATAGGCCTCGGCGATGGCGCTCAGCGCCGCGCGCTTGGCCGGATCGTCGGCGAACACCAGCGTCACCAGCTTGGCCTTTTCCCGGACGATGTGGCCGCGCTCGCTGTCGCGCCACTGCCCGACGCTATCCACCACCGTCAGCCCATCCGGAAACCGAGGCGTGATTTCTTCCGCGGTGAAGCGCTTGAACTCGACATCGCTGACGCCGAGCCGGTCGCCGATATTGCGGCCGAAGGCCAGCTCGGCACTCAGCATCGGCTGCGATGGCGGCAGGCACGCCGGCGCCGGCAGCGCCGCACAGCCGCCGAGCGACGTCGCAGCTAGGCAGGCGATCAGCAGCCGTGTCAGGACCGGCTTCGGCATCTTCTCTCAACCTCGTCGCAGCGTCTTCAGATAAGCGCACAGCATATCGCCGACCGCGTCCGCATACGCGGTGATCTCGGCCGCCGTGCGCGGGCGGCTGGAGAAGTCCTTGCCGAGCGCCGCGATCGTGCGGCTGATCAGCTCCGCCGCCCGCTGGCGCGCGGCCTCGGAGCTGTTCGGCGCCGCCTCGTGCAGAAACGCCGCCATGGTGCCGTCCATCGCCTTGCGCGCGGCGCGGGCTTCCGGCGCGTCGCGATACAGCGGCGCAGCATCATCGAGCGCGCCGCGCACTTCGGCTTCATCGCATTCGGATTGGATGAAGGCGTGCACCAGACGGCGCAGCCGCTGCGGCGGCGGATCGCGGCGATCCTCGAGGATGTCGCGCAGCATCTCCGAGGTCTGCCGCCACTCGTCGCTCTGCAGCCGGAACAGAATCGCAGCCTTGTTGGGGAAGTACTGATACAGCGAGCCGACACTGACGCCGGCTTTGTCGGCGACCCGCGCGGTGGTGAAGCGCTGCGCGCCCTCTTTCGCCAAAACCTGAACAGCCGCCTCCAGAATGGCCGCGACCAGCCCGGTCGAGCGCGCCTGCTGGGGCTGTTTTCGCGAGGAAATTGAGCCACTTCGGCGTTCGGCCATCGGCGCCTCGGGGAATGCGATTAGCGAATGCGAATATTTATTCGTATTTCTGAGGACGCGCAACATCGCGCTGATCACTCCCTTTTGGAGTTCGCCATGACCACCCTCACCACCTCACCGCTGGCCCCGCTGTTGACGCGGCTGTTCGACGAAGCCGAGGCCTCGCAGCCGCAGCTCGACCAGCTCGCACCCGACACGATGCGGCTGATGCGTAGCAAGACCGACTACGCGACGCTGTATGGCCGGCTGAAAGACTACGCTCTCGCGGTGTCGCCTGAGACCGGCGTGCTGCTCTACATGCTGGCACGAGGCTGCCGCGCCCGAAGCATCGTCGAGTTCGGTACCTCGTTCGGCATTTCGACGCTGCATCTGGCCGCAGCGCTGCGCGACAATGGCGGCGGCCGGCTGATCACCACTGAGTTCGAGCACGCCAAGCTGGTCCGCGCCGAAGCTAATCTCGAAGCCGGCGATCTCGCCGATCTGGTCGAATTCCGCGAAGGCGATGCGCTGCAGACGCTCAGCAAGGATTTGCCCGACCGCATCGATCTTGTGCTGCTCGACGGCGCCAAGGCGCTGTATGCGGATATTCTCGACCTGCTCGAAAGCCGGCTCTCGCCCGGCGCGCTGATCGTCGCCGACAACGCCGATCACTGCCCGGACTATCTCGCCCGGGTGCGCGATCTAGCGAACGGCTATCTGTCGGTGCCGTTTGCCGCCGATGTCGAGCTGTCGATGCGGCTCGGCTGATACTCCCGACGGGGCCCGCGCCCCGCAGTCTGCCGCCGGTAGTGCCGGCCGTAAGCGTTCAACGTCAATCAACGCACGTCCCGACCCATCGCGGTCGGCGTGCGCTGATGACGCCGCCGATCGCGGATCAGCCTGGAGACTCCCATGGCCGTCCGTTCGATCGATGCCTCACCTGCCCCCGCCCTGTCGCTGCGCCGCCGTCTGGCGCTGCACACCTGCCTCGCCTTCACCGCAATCGCAGTCCTGATCCCGCCGCACGCCTCGCCGACCCACGCGCCGGTGCTGATCGGCACGCGGCTGCTGCTGGGCGTGATCAACTATGTGAGACGTCGCAGCGCGGCGCGATGCGGCTGCGGCGCACTCAAGCGCTGCGGTCGCGGGTCGCGGCCACCACCATGCACAGCGCCAGACCCAGCACCGCGGTGGAGACGTAGCCGTTGACGTGCAGCAGCCCGGCCGCGAACAGCGTGCCGCCGATCGCCGAGCCGATCGCCTGGCCGACATACAGCACCGACGTATTCAGCGACACCGTCGCGCCGGCGAGCGTCGGATCGGCCGTCACGAGGCGCACCTGCTGCATCGAGTTCGAGGCCGCAAAGCCGAGCCCCCACACCGCCACCGCAGCGGCCATCACGCCGAAATGTCCGGCCCCGAAGGTCCAGCCGAGAATGCCGGCCAGCATCAGCGAGGTGAACAGCGCCGAGGTGCGGTATGCGCCCCAGCCGTCCACGATGCGACTGGCGATGACGTTGCCGACGAAGCCGCAGACGCCGGAGATCGCAAACACCAGCGCGATCTCGCGCGGCCCGGCACCGGTCAGGCCGGTGAGCAGCGGCCCGAAGAACGTGAACACCACGAACTGCCCGGAGGTCTGCAGCGACGACACCCCGAGCAGCGTCAGAATGCGGCGGTTGCGCCCCACCGCGGCCCAGGTGCGCAGGCTCACCGGCGCCGCAGTCAGGCCGCCCGGCAGCCGCAGCCAGAGCAGGATGAAACTGATCAGGCCGATGCCGCCGACGGTGAGATAGGCGCTGCGCCAGCCGGCATGATCGGCCGCGAAGGTGACCAGCGGCACGCCGAGCGCCACCGCCAGCGACCAGCCGAGAAACACATAGGCCATGGTGCCGCCGCGGCTTTCCGGCGGCACGATCAGCGCCACCGCGCCGGCGGCCTGCGGCGTGTACAGCGCGCCGACCGACAGCATCGCCAGCCGCAGCACCAGCAGCACGGCATAGTTCGGCGCAAAGGCGGAAGCGAGATTGCCGAGTGCCAGCACCGCCAGCGTCGTCGTCAGCAGCAGCCGGCGATCGATCCGGCTGGTCAGCCAAGCGGTGAGCGGCGATCCGATGCACAGCACGATCGCTCCGAAAGTGATCAGCAGGCCGGCGTTACGGATCGTCACCCCGAGCCCGGCCGCCAGATCCGGCAACATGCCGGCAGGCGCCAGAACCGAGGTTCCGGTGACGAAATTGCCGAGCATCAGGGCGGTGGGGGCGAACGAGCGGGACACTCCCGAAGGCTAGCAGGGTTTCCATGCAGGTGCATTAAAATTCTGCCGGACCGGGAATGCGCCGCGACACCAGCAGGGCGAAATGCGCGCCGCCGCGGGGTCCGGGTTCCTTGAATCGTCCGATTCCCCTGCTATACAGCCCCTTTCCGCTTACCTGCGCTCGTACGCAGGAGTGAGCCAGAGGAGCCTTCCGATGACCGAAAAGACTTCGGGCGACAAGCCTTCCGCGTCCACCTCCGGCTTCCAATACACGCTCTCCAACCTCAAGCCGGTAGCCCCCATGGACCAGATCACCATCACCTTCCCCGACGGCAAGACCCGCGAATATCCCCGCGGCACCACCGGGCTCGACATCGCCAAGGGCATTTCGCCCTCCCTCGCCAAGCGCACCGTCGTGATGGCGCTGAACGGCACGCTGACCGATCTCGCCGATCCGATCGAAGACAATGCCCAGATCGACTTCGTCGCCCGTGACGATGCGCGCGCGCTGGAGTTGATCCGGCACGATTGCGCCCACGTGCTCGCCGAAGCGGTGCAGAGCCTGTGGCCGGGCACCCAGGTGACCATCGGCCCGACCATCGAGAACGGCTTCTACTACGACTTCTTCCGCAACGAGCCGTTCACCCCGGAAGACTTCGCGGCGATCGAGAAGAAGATGCGCGAGATCATCGCGCGCGACAAACCGTTCACCAAGGAAGTCTGGACCCGCGACGAAGCCAAGAAGGTGTTCGCCGACAACGGCGAGGCGTTCAAGGTCGAGCTGGTCGACGCCATTCCGGAAGACCAGACCATCAAGATCTACAAGCAGGGCGAGTGGTTCGATCTGTGCCGCGGCCCGCATATGACCTCGACCGGCAAGATCGGCACCGCCTTCAAGCTGATGAAGGTGGCGGGCGCGTATTGGCGCGGCGACAGCAACAATCCGATGCTGACCCGCATCTACGGCACCGCCTGGGCCAAGCAGGAAGACCTCGACGCCTACCTGCATCAGATCGAGGAAGCCGAAAAGCGCGACCACCGCAAGCTCGGCCGTGAACTCGACCTGTTCCACTTCCAGGAAGAAGGTCCGGGCGTGGTGTTCTGGCACGCCAAGGGCTGGAGCCTGTTCCAGTCGCTGGTCGGCTATATGCGCCGCCGCCTCGCCGGCGACTACGACGAAGTCAACGCACCGCAGATTCTCGACAAGGTGCTGTGGGAGACCTCGGGTCACTGGGAGTGGTACCGCGAGAACATGTTCGCGGCGCAGTCGGCCGGCGACGACGCCGAGGACAAGCGCTGGTTCGCGCTGAAGCCGATGAACTGCCCCGGCCATGTGCAGATCTTCAAGCATGGTTTGAAGAGCTACCGCGACCTGCCGCTGCGGCTCGCCGAGTTCGGCGTGGTGCATCGCTACGAGCCGTCGGGCGCCATGCACGGCCTGATGCGGGTGCGCGGCTTCACCCAGGACGACGCGCACGTGTTCTGCACCGAGGCGCAGCTCGCCGAGGAATGCATCAAGATCAACGACCTGATCCTGTCGACCTACTCCGACTTCGGCTTCGAAGGCGAACTGACGGTGAAGCTGTCGACCCGGCCGGAGAAGCGCGTCGGCACTGACGAGATGTGGGATCACGCCGAGCGCGTGATGGCCACGGTGCTGTCCGAGATCAAGGCCAAGGGCGGCAATCGCATCAAGACCGAGATCAACCCGGGCGAAGGCGCGTTCTACGGGCCGAAGTTCGAATACGTGCTGCGCGACGCGATCGGCCGCGACTGGCAGTGCGGCACCACGCAGGTCGACTTCAACCTGCCAGAGCGGTTCGGCGCGTTCTACATCGACGCCGACGGCGCCAAGAAGGCGCCGGTGATGGTGCATCGCGCGATCTGCGGCTCGATGGAGCGCTTCACCGGCATCCTGATCGAGCACTACGCCGGCAACTTCCCGCTGTGGCTGGCGCCGGTTCAGGTCGTCGTCACCACGATTACGTCGGAAGGCGACGATTACGCCAAGAAGGTGCTGGCGGCGCTGCGTAAGGCCGGCCTGCGCGCCGACATCGATCTGCGCAACGAGAAGATCAACTTCAAGGTGCGCGAGCATTCGCTCGCCAAGGTCCCTGCCCTGCTGGTGGTAGGCAAGAAGGAAGCCGAGAGCCACTCGGTCTCCGTCCGCCGCCTCGGCAGCGAAGGCCAGAAGGTGATGCCCACCGACGAAGCCATCGCCGCACTGGTGGACGAGGCGACCCCGCCGGACGTCAAGCGGATGCGGGGAGCGGCTTAACAGCCGTCGGCTGGCGGCGAGTGTCGTGCCTGAAAAGCCAGATACTCGTCGGTGCGCTGATGGAAGGAGCTAAGCTCTACTCTGTTGCAGAGTTCAGCAAAGATCTCGACACGATTTCTTCAACGTGATGCCCGGGCTTGTCCCGGGCATTTTCGTTTTTGGCGGGGCGTGCAGCAAAGACGTAGATGGCAGGTACTAACCCGGCGATGACGAATAGGTGCGCGAGCCGCGATTGACTAAGCGGCCGCCCGCCTTACCAAGATTTGCGCACGCGCGCTTACGCGCTGCGGTCGACGCCAGGGGATTGGGTAGTGCCCTTTTGCATGGCGGCGATCGCGGCGTCGAGTTCGGCCCGGCTGTACTGGCGTTCGCTGCCGGCGCGCGGCGTCCATTCGCTTTGCGACTTGGCGGTGTCGGCGATCTCGACCTTGCCGCCGAGCAGCTTGGCATAGGTCTCGGCCCGCCACTGCGCCAGCGCCGGCCCGGTCAGCGACGGCTCGTCGATGCCGTCCACGGATGCCGCGGTGGAATTGCTCATTTTCACGAGGCCGCTGTTGTAGAGCGTCGCCACCACCTCGTTGCCGACCTTGACGGTGGCATAGACGTCATTGGGTTCGTTGTCGGAGGCGCCGGTCGGTGCGACATCCTGCTGCTGCAGCCAGACGCGCGCGATCTCGTCGACTTCGGGGGACGTCACTTTGCGCACCGCTTCGGGATGCGCCTTCATCAAGTCGGCGAAGCTGTACACGTCGCCTTCGAAAGCGAGGCCGTTCTTGTCGGTGGACTTGTCCGAATCC
>NZ_QTKI01000274.1:0-6533 GCF_010820945.1 Rhodopseudomonas sp. BR0C11 | reverse complement strand
ATCAACTACAGAATCACCCGTTCGACCGGCAGCGATGCACTGGACCGCGCGATCGATTCGATGATGAAAACCGCCCGGCCGCCGCCCCCGCCCGACGGCCTATTCCGCGGTCATTTCGTCGTGCGCTTTTCAATCGACGATTGAGTCGGGCTAGAGTCGCCGACGTCATCCGGCGCGGCCGCAGCTTGCTCCCCTGCGACGCGAAAGGCGCAGCGGAGCTCAGAGGCACTCGAACAGAACACCAGTTTGCAGGCTAATGGCGGAGAGGGAGGGATTCGAACCCCCGATAGGCTTGCACCTATGCCGCATTTCGAGTGCGGTGCATTCAACCACTCTGCCACCTCTCCTGGTGCCAAAGCGGGCGATTCACGCCCGGTGGTCGGGGCGTGTTCTAGGCGAGGAGCGACAGATAGACAAGGCGGGGTGCGGCGGATTTTCTCGCCAGAATTGATCCGAAGGCCCCAGATCGCCGGCCGCGCAGGGCCGGCAGCCAAAACGGGCTCAGGCCTTCTCCTTGCTATCCTTGTCTTTTTTACCCTTCTCCTTGTCCTTCTCTTTGTCTTTTTCCTTATCCTTCTCGCGGTCCTTCTTGGCCTTGTCCTTGTCGCGGCGGTTGGTGAAGCGGGCGTTGCCGAGGCCGGTGCCGATCGTCAGCACGCCCCAGCGCTCGAATTCCTGCATGAACGGCACTTCGCTGAGGCCCTGGGCGACGCCGTCATTGTGCATCAGGATCGCGGTGTCGTGGCTGCCGATCATCGGGATGCCTTCGAGCAGGCTGCGCGGCAGATGGAATTTGCTGCTCTCCCAGTTGCCCGGCAGATTCTGGGCGCCCTTCTCGATCGAGCCATCGGCATTTATCACGCCCGGGCACGAGATCCCGATGAACGGAGCCAGCTTGAAGCCCTCGTCCTCGGCCTCCGAAATCAGATCCTTGAGCATACGGGTCAGCCGCTTCACGGCGCCCTCGCGGGTCGGCTCGTCGTCGGCGTGACGCCAAAGATCGGACTTCCAAACCGAGGCTTTCGACAGGTCGGGCGCCTTCTTCCAGGCGGTCTCGACCACGCCGCAGCGGATGTTGGAGCCGCCGATATCGACCGCCAGGATGCTGTCGTGGCCCTCGAAGATCCAGGACGGCGCCAGATGCAGGCACCCCAGCAGCCCCGCCTCGTCGGGGTGAAACCGGATCGGCACCAGATCGACCGCGTGGCCTTCCGCCTTGAGCAGAATGCCGGTGCGGGCGATCGCGAGCTCGCCGACCCGGCTCTGGCGAAAGCCGCCGCCGACCACGATGCACTCGGTTTCGGCCCAGGCCTTGGTGCGCAGGAAGCGCTTGGTGACGTGAGCGAGCTCCTGGGCGAAATCCTCGATCGCGCTGTGAACCACCGCGGCGGCGGCGACGTCGTCGCCGGCCAGCGCTTCGTCGAGCGCGCTTTTGGCGATCTTCTTGGTGTCGCGCCGCCCGAACGGATCGTCACCGGTCTCGCGCAACGCCTTGCGCCAATCGTCGAGCAAGCGCTGGAACGCCCCCTTGGAGGCGCGGTCGCCGAGAAAACCGTCGTCATCCTTGATTTCGATATTGTAGCTGTCGATCTCGACTGAAGGCAGCCGGGTGGCGCCGTGTGCGGCGATGCCGGCGTTGGTGGTGGTCAGACTGTCCTCAGCCATCGAGAATACCCCCGTTCAAAACCGAACGACAACGAACCGGGAACCGGTTGGTTGCATCGCGTTCGCAACGGCTGGTTTTGGCGTTCGCCCCCACACGCGGTCGCATTTTGCCGGCTTCCGCCTTGACGGACGCGGCGCGGCGGGTATAAGTCACGCACCGGCGCGGGCAGGTCTCGCGCCGATTTGTTTTGTGCGGCCAGAGGCGAGGCTTTCGCCCGGCTCAAGTCCATCCGCACCAAAGCCGCGGCGCACCGTCGTCGCACCCCGTCATCGACTGACCAAAAAGCCGGCCCGGGTTAACCGAGGCCGGGATCGAACACGAAGGAAGAAAAAGATGTTCGCAGTCATCAAAACCGGCGGCCGGCAATACCGCGTCGTTCCGGAAGATGTGCTCGAAGTAGGCAAGCTCGACGGCGACGTCGGCAGCATTATCCAGCTCGGCGAAGTGCTCGTGCTGGGCGGCGACACCCCGGTTCTCGGCGCGCCCACCGTGGCCGGCGCTACCGTGGCGGCCGAAGTGCTGGACCACAAGCGCGGCCCGAAGGTGATCGCGTTCAAGAAGCGTCGTCGCAAGCACTCCAAGCGCAAGCGCGGCTACCGCGATGAAATCACCGTGCTGCGGATCACCGAGATCCTCGCCGACGGCAAGAAGCCTTCGGTCGGCCCCCGCGCCAAGCGCGCAAAGGCTGCCCCGGCTGCGGAAGCAGCCGAATAAGGCGCCGCGCGCAGCAGACGTGACAAAAAAGCGGGATGATTCCGTAACGGGATTCATCTAAAAGGTATTTCGGATTTTGGAGACGAGCCATGGCTCATAAAAAGGCGGGCGGTTCCTCGCGCAACGGACGTGATTCCGCAGGCAAGCGCCTCGGCGTGAAGGCGTTTGGCGGCGAGCACGTGATTCCCGGCAACATCATTGCGCGTCAGCGCGGCACTCAGTGGCATCCCGGCCTCAACGTCGGCATGGGCACTGATCACACCTTGTTCGCCAAGGTGGAAGGCCGAGTCGAATTCCGCGCCAAAGCCAACGGCCGCACCTACGTATCGGTACTCCCGATTGCGATGCAGGCGGCCGAATAGACGGTGGACAAAAATATGTGTCCGCCGGGTCCTGTCAAACCGGCGGAGCACAACTAAGGGCTCCAGGGGAGGCGGGAAAACCGGCCTCCCCTTTTTCTTTGCGTACCTTTCACGGCGCACCTTCAGGAGCCCGCCATGTTGCAGGAGATCCCGACCACCACGCCCTCGTTGCGCGAGGCGAGACCTTGCGTCCTCGAGACCGAGCGGCTGACGCTGCGTAAACCGGTCCTCGCGGACATCCAGGCCATCGCTTCGCTCGCCAACGATCGCCGCGTCGTCGAGATGACCCGGCGGATGCCGTTTCCCTACACGCGCGACGACGCCGCGCGCTTCGTGACCGCGCTTCCCAAGAGCAGCGACAGCGTGTTTCTGATCGAAGCCGAGGATCTCGAGCCGATCGGACTGGTCGGCGTCGACTGGAGCGACCGTGACGCCCCGGAGCTCGGTTACTGGCTCGGCGTGCAGCATTGGGGCAACGGCTACGCCACCGAAGCCGCGCGGGCGGTGATCGATTTCGCCTTCGAGGTGCACGGCGCCAAGCAGATGATCTCGGCCGCGCGTGTGATCAATCCGGCGTCGCGCAACGTGCTGGAGAAGTGCGGCTTCCAGTGGACCGGTGTCGAGCTGCACCGCTTCGAATCGATCGGATCGTCGACCCCGGTCGACTGCTTCCGCCTCACCCGCGGGGTGTGGTCGTCGCTGAAGAAGTGGGGCACCACCAAGCGGCGCTGCTGATCAGTACCTCGACACGCCATCATTGAAGCGAACGGATCGGCCGGGTTGTGACCCGGCCGATGTTGTTTCGGGACAGACATATCAAGCCATGCCCTCGCCGTTACCCACCGCTTAACCACGGCCGGAGGACGAGCCGTCAGCCTCGGTCGGAACCGAGTTCAGCGCGCGGCCCAGGCTGCGTAGGACGGACTTCCAAACAGGGAGTTCCGACATGTCCGCTCATCGCTACATCCAAGCCGTCCTCGCCCGCGACCTCGCCGAAGAAATCAAGCCGCTCGCGCCCGCGACGATCGAGCAGGTCGAACTCACCGCCGACCGCGCAGCCGAAGCCGAGCAGCACCGCGAGCGGACCGAGCAGCTCAGCTTCCGCTTCGTCGATCTCGACCGCCGTTTCGGCATCTGATGTGCGGGCAGGCGCGTTCAATCGGCGCTTAACCATCGCCGGCTGATCGCGCCGCCTCCAACTTCGCGCATACGCGATCTTCATCAACCACGTGTAGTTAGGCGTCAGTTCGACCAGGGAGGTCCCGATGTCCGATTCGCCCGACCAAACCGTCGCCGTCCGCGACGTGCGTGATGAGTTCCGTGCCGACCTCGACGCGTTCGAGGCGACCGAGCGCAAGCTTCTGATCGAGGAACGGCGCGAACGCGCGCGCGTGCTCAGCGAACGGTTCAGCGGACTGGCGCTGCGGGTCGGCGAGTAGTCAACCGCCCTCGGACGGCCGCGGCGCGCTACGCTCCCGCCAGCCGAGATACAGCCCGGCCGAGATAATGATGACCACGCCGGCCACCGTCGCCCGCGACGGCACATCGCCGAATAGCAGCCAGCCGAACGCGGCGGCGAAAATGATCATCGTGTATTGATACGGCACCACGACGCGGGCCGGCGCCAGCCGCAGCGAGCGATTGACGCACAGCAGACCGACCGCCGACACCGCACCCGAGATCGCAAACCATACCAGATCGGTCGCGGACGGCGTGATCCAGTCGGACGGCGCCAGAACGAGGCCGAGCAGTAGCGTGCCGGCGAATTGCTGCGAGGCCAGCACCATGTCGGGCGTCTGGCGCAGAAACCGCGTCAGTAGCAGCAGGCCGGCGAACAGCACGCTGGCGAGGATCGCAATCAGCGCCGGCCAGCTCATCGTCTGGGCCGACGGCTGCAGCGCGATCAGAACGCCGACAAAGCCGACGACGATCGCGATTCCGCGCGCCCGGTCGATGGTCTCACCCAGAAACAACGCAGCGCCGACCGAGACGAACAGCGACGAGGCAAGATAGAAGGTGATGACGTCGGCGAGCGGCAGATAGGCCGCCGCCAGATAGAACACCGCGACTTCGCAGGCCGCGATCACCATCCGCGCCAGTTGCACCCCCGGCCGCTCCAACCGCAGAAACGCTTTGCGCTGGCGCCAGATCAGCGGCGACAGCACGAACAAGCCGGCTAGCGCCCGCAGCAACAGCAATTGCCCGACCGAATAGGTCGCCACCACCGTCTTGCCGGCCGCATCGGAGAACGAAAACGCCAGCATCGCCAGCAGCATCAGCAGAATGCCGGCGATCCGGGCGGTGCGCGGGTCGGACGCGGTGGTGATTTTGGCGAACAGCCCCATATTTGGCCCGGACGGTTGTGACCGCCGCTTATCGCCCCGGGACTCGGGCCGGTGCAAGGCGGCGGAGGGTCGCTTCGACTTTCAGACCGCGGCAGCAGCGGACGGTGATCGAAGTGTTGCCGCGCCCCCCGACCTTACGATACGGATGACCCATGAAATTCCTCGATGAAGCTAAGGTTTACATCCGCTCCGGCGACGGCGGGAACGGCTGCGTGGCGTTCCGCCGCGAGAAGTTCATCGAGTTCGGCGGCCCCAATGGCGGCAATGGCGGCCGCGGCGGCGACATCATCGTCGAAGCCTCCGATGGCCTGAACACGCTGATCGATTACCGCTACCAGCAGCACTTCAAAGCGCAGAAGGGCGGCAACGGCATGGGCAGCGACCGCCACGGTGCGGGCGGCAAAGACATCGTGATGAAGGTGCCGGTCGGCACCCAGATCTTCGATGAGGACAAGGAAACGCTGATCCACGACTTCACCAAAGTCGGCGAGCGTTTCGTGCTGGCCAAGGGCGGCAATGGCGGCTTCGGCAACGCCCATTTCAAATCTTCGACCAACCGGGCGCCGCGCCACGCCAACCCTGGCCTGCCAGGCGAAGAGCGCTGGATCTGGCTGCGGCTGAAACTGATCGCCGACGCAGGCTTGGTCGGGCTGCCGAACGCCGGCAAGTCGACCTTCCTGTCCAAGGTCAGCGCCGCCAAGCCGAAGATCGCGGACTATCCGTTCACCACCCTGCATCCGCAGCTCGGGGTGGTGAACAGCGACGGCCGCGAATTCGTGCTCGCCGATATTCCCGGTCTGATCGAGGGCGCCCATGAAGGCGCCGGCCTCGGCGACCGTTTCCTCGGCCATATCGAGCGCTGCCGGGTGCTGCTGCACCTGATCGACGCCACCTGCGAACATGCCGGCAAGGCATACAAGACGGTGCGCGGCGAACTCGAAGCCTATGCCGAAACGCTGGTCGACAAGATCGAAATCGTCGCGCTGAACAAAATCGACGCGGTCGAACCGGACGAGCTGAAGAAGCAGAAGGACCGGCTGAAGCGCGCCGCCAAGAAGACGCCGCTACTGCTGTCCGGCGTAACCGGTCAGGGCGTGCCGGAGGCGTTGCGGGCTTTGGTTGCGGTGATCGGCGAAGCGCCGGTCTCGGACAAGGCGATGGGCACCGCGGACAATCCCGCCGAAGCCAAGCCCTGGGCGCCGCAGGACGCCTGAATCCTCGCGTCCGGCCTCGATCGCGGCAGGTCTGCTGATCCGTTCGCACAGCTTGCGCGGCCCGTCCTGGTGCTGCAAAACGAGCCTCTTCCTGCCAGTCGCACCGCTTTGCGCACCGCGACGTTGTGATCGATATCTTCCATGGCCAGCCCCAAGCTTCACGATTTCCGCCACATCGTCGTCAAGGTCGGCTCGTCGCTGCTGATCGACTCGGTCGCCGGCGAGGTGCGAG
>NZ_QTKI01000273.1:0-6538 GCF_010820945.1 Rhodopseudomonas sp. BR0C11 | reverse complement strand
CCAGCAAACGGATGCACGCGCGATCCGGCGATCGAGGTGACGTTCACCACCGAGCCCTTGACCGCCTTCAGTTCCTCGATCAGCCCGCGCGCCATCATGATCGGCGCGAAGAAATTGACCCGGAACACGTGCTCCCAGGTGTCGATTTCCGTGTCGATCGAGCCGAGCCGGGCACCGCCGGGAGCCTTCGGCGAGATTGCGGCGTTGTTGACCAGCGCATGCAGGGCGCCGCCGTCGAGCCGCTCGCGGATCTCGTCGATCGCCCGCAGGGTGTCGGCGCGATCGCCGAGGTCGACCTGAATGTGGTCTTCGGGGCCGGCGCCCCACGGGCACTGCTCCGGAAACGGATGCCGGGAGCAAGTGATCACTCGCCAGCCCGCGCTGGAGAAACGGATCACCGTGGCATGGCCGATGCCGCGACTGGCGCCGGTCAGGAGCATGGTCCGGCGCGGCGCGTTGCTCTCGGGCGGGCGCGGCTTTTGGGAGTCGGGGCTCATGGATACAGCCTTGTCTTGATCCAGGGGTGATCCGGGGTGTCCCGGCGGAATTCGATGCGGTCGTGCAGGCGGAACGGGCGGTCGTGCCAGAACTCGATTCGGGACGGCGTGATCCGCCAGCCGCTCCAGCCGGGCGGCCGCGGAACGTCGCCGACCAGATGGCGCGCCGCCACCTTGGCGATCGCCTGCTCGAACGCGAACCGGCTTTCCAGCGGCTGCGACTGCTTGCTCGCCCAGGCGCCGATCTGCGCCTGCTTCGGCCGGGTGGCGAAATAGGCGTCGGCCTCGGTGTCGGTCACCGGGGTCACGGTGCCGCGAATCCGAATCTGCCGGCGCAGCGATTTCCAGTGAAACAGCAGCGCGGCTTTCGGATTGGCGGCCAGTTCGCGGCCCTTCTGACTGGCGATGTGGCTGTAGAACACGAAGCCGTGCTCGTCATAGCCCTTCATTAGAACCATGCGCACGTCGGGCAAGCCGTCCGGATCGACCGTCGCCAGCGCCATCGCGTTCGGATCGTTGGGCTCGGATTTGTTGGCTTCCGCAAGCCATTCAGCGAACAGCGCAAACGGATTCTCTGCCGCGGTGAAATCACCGGGCGTTAACTCACTCTGTGGTCTGATCGAGGGGTCGCTCATGCGAGGGAATCCGACTTGTGCTTCACCGCGGTCCGGAACGCGCTGCCGGTCCTGTATAGGTCCAACCTATATAGGGCACGGCAACGCATTGGCCTATCGGCCATCGCGCAAGGCGCGCCAGCGATGATAGCGATTCTAATCGGCGCCTCGCTCGGTGGCTGCGGCATGAATAGCCGCGACGGCGCCTTCGCCCAGATGGACAGCAGCGACTTCACCGGCTCGATCGGCGCTGTGCTGCCCGCCCGCGAGGAGGGCCCGACCGACGCCGATATGGCGCTGGCGCGGATCGCGGCATCCGATGTGCTGACCAAGGGCGACAAGGATTCCAGCCAGCCGTGGGAAAATCCGACCACCGGTGCGCGCGGCTCGGTGACGCCGTTGGCGGCGGCCTACAGCAACGAAGGTCGCACCTGCCGCGACTTTCTCGCCTCCTATGTGAAAGAGCGGACCGAGAGCTGGATGCAGGGCGCAGCCTGCCGAACCTCGCAGGGGCATTGGGAAATCCGCTCGCTGCGGCCGTGGCGAAAGAGCTGATTCCCATCGAATTGCGCCTGTCAACGGGCCGATTCCGGTTGCAAAAAAGACATGAACCCCCCAGATGACTGGCGACGGGCGTTCGCCCACAGTTGAAATTCCTGAAGGAGACGAGACGGATGCGCGACCCCTATGAGGTCCTGGGGGTGCAGCGGGACGCCAGCGCTGCGGCGATCAAAAGCGCCTATCGCAAGCTGGCGAAGAAGCATCACCCCGACAGCAACAAGAACGATCCCAAAGCCGCCGCGCGTTTCGCTGAAATCAATTCCGCCAACGAAATCCTCGGCGACGAGACCAAGCGCAAGCAATACGACCGCGGCGAGATCGATGCCGAAGGCAAGCCGCGCTTCCAGGGTTTCCCTGGCGGCGGTGGCCGTGCGGGCGGCGCCGGCGGGTTCGAGCAATATTCCTTCCGCAGTGGCGGCGGAGCCCCCGGTGGCGGGTTCGGCGGCGCGGCCGGCTTCGAGGACATCCTGAATTCGATGTTCGGCGGCGCGGCTGGCGCGCGCGGCGCGGGGGCGCGTGGTCGCACCCAGGGCTTCGACTTCGACACCGGCTTCGCACCCGACCTCGATCAGTCGGTGTCGATGACAGTGACGCTCGAAGAAGCGACGCGCGGCACCGAAAAGCGGGTGCGGCTGCCGACCGGCAAAGAGCTCAACGTCAAGATTCCGGCCGGCGTCGGCGCCGGTCAGCAGATCCGGCTGAAGGGGCAGGGCGAAAGCGCGCCCGGTCACCGTGCTGGCGACCTGCTGATCACCGTGAACATCGCCCCGCATCCTTACTTCAAGGTCGACGGCAACGATCTGAAGCTCGAGCTGCCGCTGACGCTGTATGAAGCGGTGCTCGGCGCCAAGGTCCGGGTGCCGACGCTGACGGGTGCGATCGAGCTGTCGATCCCGAAAAATACGTCCAGCGGCCGGATCTTCCGGCTCAAGGGCAAGGGGCTGCCGAAAGGCGGCGCGACCGGCGATCTGTTCGTCACCACCCGCATCATCCTGCCGGACGGCCACGACGCCGAGCTGGAGAAGCTGATGCAGAAGTGGCGGGACGACCACCCCTACAATCCGCGGACCGATCTCGGCTAACGCCGAGATCGGCCGACCCTGACGCAGGTGCGGCCTCGGTGCGGGGGATCAGCGCGCAACCCCGCCCGAGGCCGCTTGCGTCGACCGGCGGATCGGACGCGGCTCACACGATGCTGAGTGGCCGGTGCGATTCTGCGGCGCGTCGGTGTTCCGATTGGCGATAATCGATGTCGAAAATGGGATCGCGCGGTTAGCACGCATTGAAAATGCTGCGCGATTTCGAATAGCGCACGATTTTCCAACTAATTGCCGAGAGCCGTTCTGCGCGGCGCCGATCGATGCCGCGCGGAGCAGCCCAGGCTTGCCCAAATGGTTGAATTTGCACGGGGACATGGGGCTGTACCCGGCCGGGCCGCTGGTGTAGGTCGAAGGCCGATTGCAAGACGATAGGATAGTCCATGTCGACAGCTTCCGGCCTGATGCAAGGCAAACGCGGCGTTATTCTCGGCGTCGCCAACAACCGTTCGATTGCTTACGGCATCGCGAAAGCCTGCCGCGCCCAGGGCGCCGAGATCGCGCTGACCTATCAGGGTGACGCGCTGAAGAAGCGGGTCGAGCCGCTTGCCGCCGAGCTCGGCGGCCTGGTGCTCGGGCACTGCGACGTCACCGACGGCGCCACCATCGATGCGGTGTTCGACGTGGTGAAGGAGAAGTGGGGCAAGATCGACTTCGTGGTCCACGCCATCGCGTTCGCCGACAAGGACGAGCTCGACGGCCGTTATGTCGACACCTCGCCGGAGAACTTCTCCAAGTCGATGCTGATCTCGTGCTACTCGCTGACCGCGATCGCGCAGCGCGCCGAGAAGCTGATGACCGACGGCGGCTCGATCATCACCCTGACCTATTACGGCGCCGAGAAATGGATGCCGCATTACAACGTGATGGGTGTCGCCAAGGCGGCGCTCGAGGCCAGCGTGCGCTATCTCGCCGCCGACCTCGGCGAGAAGAACATTCGCGTCAACGCGATCTCCGCCGGCCCGATCAAGACGCTGGCTGCGTCCGGCATCGGCGACTTCCGCTACATCCTGAAGTGGAACGAATACAACGCGCCGCTGCGCCGGACGGTGACGATCGAGGAGGTCGGCGACAGCGCGCTGTACTTCCTGTCCGACCTGTCGCGCGGCGTCACCGGCGAAGTCCACCACGTCGATTCCGGCTACCACGTTGTCGGCATGAAAAACCCCGACGCGCCGGACATCTCGCTCGGCGGCAAGGACTGATCATTCGGTCCGACGGTTCAGCGAAACTCGTCATGCCCGGGCTTGTCCCGGGCATCCACGCCTTCGGGCGGGGCTGATAGCAAGACGTGGATGGCCGGGACGAGCCCGGCCATGACGGGCCAATAGAGTTGGCCCTGCATCGACGAACGAGATCATGCCCACCATCTACT
Organism: Rhodopseudomonas sp. BR0C11; assembly: GCF_010820945.1. Classification (NCBI taxonomy): domain Bacteria; kingdom Pseudomonadati; phylum Pseudomonadota; class Alphaproteobacteria; order Hyphomicrobiales; family Nitrobacteraceae; genus Rhodopseudomonas; species Rhodopseudomonas sp. BR0C11. Next base: position 2,394 of record NZ_QTKI01000273.1, on the reverse strand, counting down.
TCATTCGCCACGGCGAGACCGACTGGAACGCGACCGGGCGATATCAGGGCACGCGCGACATTCCGCTGAACGACAAGGGGCGCGGGCAGGCGGTTTCGGCCGGCGGCGTGCTTGGGGGTCTGCTCGCACGAAGCGGCCAGCAGCCGGCGGAGCTCGATTATCGCGCCAGCCCGCTCGGCCGCGCCCGGGTCACCATGGAGCTGGTGCGCGGTGCGCTGGGTCTGCCGGCGCAGGACTACACGGTCGACGACCGGCTGCGCGAGATCACCTACGGCGCCTGGGAAGGCTTCACCCTGAAGGACATGGAGCAGTCCGATCCGGCGCTGTATGCCGCGCGCCATGCCGACCGCTGGAACGTCGCGCCGCTGCGCGGCGAGAGCTACGCCCAGCGGCTGCCGTTCATCACCGACTGGGTTGCGTCGCTGACGCGGGACACCGTCGCGGTCGGCCACGTCGGCACCGGCCGCACCCTGTTCGTCGCGCTCGGCCTGAAACCCCCGCGCGAAGCTCTGGAAGGCCCGATCCAGCAGGGCGCCGTCTACGTCTTCCGCGACGGCGGCTTCGAAATCGTCAGCTGAGCTCTTCCCTTCTGCCCCACGGGAGAGGGGCCTAAGGCCGGTTTGACCGTGTCCGGCCGGCGCGTTACCACACCCGCGCAATCCAAAAGGGTCGGTCCGCGCCATGTCGTTCAATACCTTCGGCCATATGTTTCGCGTCACCACCTTTGGCGAAAGCCATGGGGTGGCGATCGGCTGCGTGGTCGATGGCTGCCCGCCGCTGATCCCGCTGACCGAGGCCGATATCCAGGGCGATCTCGACCGCCGCCGACCCGGCCAGTCGCGCTTCACCACCCAGCGCCAGGAAGCCGATCAGGTGAAGATCCTGTCCGGCGTGATGGTGCATCCCGAGACCGGGGTGCAGGTGACGACCGGCACGCCGATCGCGCTGTTGATCGAGAATACCGACCAGCGCTCCAAGGACTATTCGGACATCCAGAACAAGTACCGCCCCGGCCACGCCGATTTCACCTATGAGGCGAAGTACGGCATCCGCGACTATCGCGGCGGCGGCCGCTCGTCGGCGCGCGAGACCGCGAGCCGGGTCGCGGCCGGCGCGATCGCCCGCAAGGTGATCGCCGGCATGACCGTGCGCGGCGCGCTGGTGCAGATCGGTCCGCACAAGATCGATCGCGACAAATGGGATTGGGACGAGATCGGCAACAACCCGTTCTTCTGCCCGGACAAGGACAAGGCGGCGTTCTACGCCGACTATCTCGACGGCATCCGCAAATCCGGCTCATCGATCGGCGCGGTGGTTGAGATCGTCGCCGAGGGCGTGCCGGCCGGGCTCGGGGCGCCGATTTATGCCAAGCTCGACGGCGACCTCGCCGCGGCGCTGATGAGCATCAATGCGGTGAAGGGCGTCGAGATTGGCGACGGTTTTGCCAGCGCCGAGCTGACCGGGGAGCAGAACGCCGACGAGATGCGGACCGGCAATCATGGTCCGGCGTTCCTGTCCAACCACGCCGGCGGCATCCTGGGCGGCATTTCGACCGGCCAGCCGGTGGTGGCGCGGTTCGCCGTCAAGCCGACCTCGTCGATCCTGACCCCGCGCAAGACCGTCGACCGCACCGGCCACGACACCGAGATCCTGACCAAGGGCCGTCACGACCCCTGCGTCGGTATCCGCGCCGTGCCGGTCGGCGAGGCGATGGTCGCCTGCGTGCTGGCCGACCATCTGCTGCGGCACCGGGGGCAGGTCGGCGGCTGACCAGCCGGCCCACCTGTCTGGCTTCAGCATCCCCGCAGGACCGCTGGATGACTGCCATGAGTCCAGTCCTGCTACAAAACGCCACGCGGGGCGGCTAAGATGCAGCCATGCATTCTGAGCAGATCCGCGGCATTCTCGACTGGCTGAGCGACGGCGCACGGTCCGAGCCGGACCCGGCCATGAAGATGAAGCTGACCTGCGAGCAGCTCGTCGCGGCCGGCATCCCGCTGCACCGGGTCGGCGTCTTCGTCGAAACCCTGCACCCCGATATCTACGGCCATCGCTTCATCTGGCGCGCCGACGGCGAGGTCGAGGTCGGCTCGACCACCCAGGACGTCGAGCGGTCGGAGGAGTATCAGCGCAGCCCGCTGAAGATCCTGTACGATTACGGCGTCGAGGTCCGCTTCCGGCTCGACGACCCGGAGAGCAAGAACTTCCCGTTCCTGGAGGATCTGCGCGCCGAGGCCGTCACCGATTACACGGCGCTGCCGCTGCGGTTTCTCGACGGCACCTATCACGCGGCGAGCTTTGCCACCAAGCAGCCGGGCGGCTTCACCGACTCCCAGCTCAGCGCGCTGCGGGCGATGATGCCGCCGTTGTCGCGGCTGGTCGAGGTGATCAGCC
>NZ_QTKI01000272.1:0-6554 GCF_010820945.1 Rhodopseudomonas sp. BR0C11 | reverse complement strand
TGATGAAGCTGCGTCCGCATGGGTTTCCGACCTACCGGGACAAATCATCGTCTCGGTCAGCGCTCGTGAACAAGTATCTCAGGGCTCACGGGCTGCGGCCTTCGAAGCTGCATTCGCTCTATTCGCTTCGGCACAGCTTCAAGGATCGACTGATCGCGGCGGAAGCACCAGACAGCCTGATCGACAGCTTGATGGGTCACCGGACAGGCAAACCCAAATACGGCAAAGGACCGCCATTGGAGCTCAAGCTCAAATTCATGGAGTCCATCGCCTTCAAGCCGCCGTCGCGGCTGTGAGCCATGAGCAACCGGCGGGCGCGATGTTTAGCGCCCTCCATGCGCTTGAACTCTTCAAGCTCAGCCTCGAATTTCTCGAACAGCGGTAGATGCACGTCGCCATCCAGCTCAATGAAGTACGCCAGCAACACGAGCGCACGTTCGGTGCGCTCGATGCGGTTCAGCGATGATGATTCCTCTGGATTCATGGCAATGCTGTCGTTCGAGTAACCCTCGCACCAAATTGATTCCAACCCCCGCGCTTCACCAGTGCGGATGACAATTCTGTCTGCAGACGTACCGAAGTTTCCCCGGCAATGCTTTTGCACCGTGCAGGCGCGAGGGAGCTGAGCCCTTCAACACTTAATAGGATGACAAAGACGCTCCTGCTCTCTTTGTCTGATCAATCAGACTGCATCCGGGCTGCGGCTGGCTAGACGCTCAACTCGTTCAAACAAATTATGGCGGTCCGACGCGGACCGATAACTCGGGCAAACTTCTTTTGAGAGATTTTCCGAAGCAACGCCAACGCGGAAAGCCATAGAATGGAATTCTCAACTGCGAGCATCACTATGGACGAGACAGACAACATTCCCGCCCCGCCCAACTCTATTTCGGGAGATCACCGAACGCGGCATGCATCAGCTGCGCCGCTCGCAGGCGACATCCTCTCCGGAGCAAATGAGATCGCCGAATTCATCTATGGTGACCGGAAGTACCGTCGCAAGGTCTACAACCTCGTTGAGACCAATTGCCTACCAGTCTTCCGCCTAGGCGCAAACATCTGCGCGCGTCGGTCGATCTTGCTCAGCTGGATAGCAAAACAAGAGCGGACCCAGCGTCTTTGACGGGCGAGCGCTAGGACGAAGGCGCCGGAGCGAGAAATGGATCAATCCCGTGTCCGAGGCGATTTTTCAGTCGATACTTTGACATTGGCCGGAGGGTCGCCAACCTTGCGTCCAAAGCTGTCTTCACTGCCTCCAACCATGGTTTTTCGTCAGAGAGCTCCCGTAGCAGCATGCCGGTGTCGTAACGTCCTTTGAAGGCGCTAAACACAGATCTTTGGCTGTCGGCTGGCAGCGCAAGGACCCGCTCGGCAAATATCACAGGGTCAATGGCCGCGAGAACCGGAACATCATAATATGGGCTCGCTTCGACGTTGTTGACGCACAGAAGTCGAAAATACTTCTGAGGGTCTTCCGCCATTGTTTTAAGAAGCCTCTCCCCAATCGCGGGAAGGGCCTTCTTTCGAGCTTCCTCCGACGCCGCATCGAAGTGCGTCAGAATTTGGCTGAATTCCGGCGATTGTGCCTCAGAAAATCCGAGCCCTTCCCAACTCATCCGATCACGCCTGTTGGTTTCGAATGTGTCCGGGAATCGGTCATCCTTGAGCAAGTCATCAATATACGCCTTGGCTTCTTCTACGACCTCGGCTCTCGATTTGCTAATCACCCCGACGTCCGAAAATGCCAACCTTAGTCCGCAAACGTGCAGTATCTCGCCGGTAATCAAAAATTCGCGCTTTGCGAACTGCTCTTCGACCTTTGCAACGGCTTTTTCGTACTCGCTGTCTTCCAAGTCCCAACCGTGCCACGCGGCCTTCCAAGCGGGCATCGATTCCGGTGAGGCAAAGTATGGGCTCTGATCGAGGACTGAACATACGTCTGCCGGATTCACCCACCCCTCAAAAAGAAGAGGCTTCAACAAATCGCTGGTTATTAGCCCCTGAGTAAACTCAACCTCGGGATACCGCGCCCTCACGCGACTTGAGGGCGTCTCTTCGTTCTTGCTTCTGCCAAAGAGAGAGGCCCTCGAAAGAATGCCTTCCAGCTCCTCTTCTCTGACTCGCCCCGATCGAACCTCGAACGAGAGCGCCACGACGATGTGCAAGGCTACACTCATTGCGCTTGGCTTTTCCCAGTGCGCGTCGGTGAAGCAGGCCGAAAGTCGTTCGTAGTCCCAGAGAGCGTATTTAAGCAGACGTAGGTTATCCGTCTGCGATTGTTCGTGAAGGAGCTCAATCTCCTTTCTATTCTCCAGCAAATAATTCCGACATCGCTCGCACCGAATAAGAGGCAGAAAACTTTCGATGGCGGAATCAAATGTTGAACGCACCTGCAGCGTTTGGCCGATCAGCTTTTCCTTTATCTCCGCATACTTTTCATCCTGCTGCCTGAGGATTTCGTCTTCATTGGCGACGATGATCGCCTTGAATCCCTCGTGCTCGACAAAAGCATTGATGTACCCGAGCATCTGAGAGATAGGCATGGAACATCGTTCAAGATCGTCAAAGATCAATAGGCACTCTTTCGGTGTCTTGAAATATTCGGCAAGGTCGATGTCGGGGAGGCTCGCGTTTAGTGTGACATCGGCTTTCCCGTTGTCCTCAAGATCGATCTTGGTGGTCGCCTTGAGCAACCCACGAGCGACCTTCGCAGCAATTTTCATTCCCTTGGACGAGAGAACAGGGTGAAGCTGCCGATGGAGCTCCTCATCTACCTGTCGGAAAGATGTAAATCCGTACAAGCTGACGTAAAGGTTTTTGCTCTGAGCTCGCTCTTTCCGCTCCTTGAGAAATTTGTTGATGAGAAACGTCTTTCCGGCACCCCACCGCCCGCGGATAAGGACTGCGTAATCAAATTGGTTTTCTGGATCACAGTAATGATGAAGGAACTCCAAGACGTGAGCATTGGGGTCAATGGTTGTGGACGCATTCATTTCTGCCTCAAGCAACTCCGATAGTTGGGATACTTTATCAGAATTACTTGGATTCAGAAGCCCTCAAACCTGCTCGCTGAATTGGACAAGATTAATCTGTGCAGGAAGCTTGTTTGCCTACATCACCTATCACGAACAGCTCTCAGCCATCCGGCTGAGGTCACCGTGTTCGGCGTGGGGCCGAAGATCCGGCAGATATGCTGGACCGATTTTTCTGCGACGTCGTAGGTGAAGCCGACGCAGTTCTCGACCGGCTTACATTTGGCCATGCACTCCATCGCGGTCCCAACGATGAACGACGACGGGCCGGGGCCGGGGCTGGTGCCATCAGTCAGCATCTGACCGCAGGTCAGCTTGAATCCCGGCATTACAAAATAGCGCCCGGCACAATGGACCCGGTCTTTCTCAACCGGAGCTTCAGCGCCGGTCACCTGACCCGGCTGAGGTTTCGGGACGACAGGCTCCGTCAGAACTGTAACGTTGATTGGCTTGGGAGCATCGGGCTCAGGAATCCTCTGCCCGGACACATAGTTAGAATCTTGGGTAAAGGTGAGCGGAGCAGCAAACCTCAAGCAACTACGGTAAGCGCCCCGGATAAGCGGACCATTCTTGTTGAATGCCCAACCGTCGCATCGGGAGCGATTGCAGGCCACGGCACAATCGGCCTCAGTGAGCGTAATCGTCCCGCCGATCGTCTGTCCGCTTACGGTAACGTTGTCGCGCAGTTTAAAGCTGGTCAACGCGTCGCGTCGAATATCCTCGTCGCCGTTAATCGGCTTAAATCCGTCGCCGTTCCCTCCCCCAGGCCCCCTACCTTTGCCGCCCGGAAGCGGCTCGACGGGAGGATCGGGTTGCGGTACGGGCGGCGGCGGCGTGGTCTGAACCACTGCCCCACCTGGGCGGCTTGGCAACTGCGTCCAGCCATATCCTCCGAGGACGAGAACAAACCCGGCTGCGACGCCATAGAATGTCTTCCGGCTTGAACGATACGGCGCACCTTGGGCTTTCTTGGCCCCGGCGGAAGCTGTTGGAATTGCAGAGGTTGGCCCCCGGCTTTTCTGATCTTTTCCGGCGTTTTCGTTCGGCCGCGCAGCTCCGCCTGATCCTGCTGTCTGACGCGCTCCGTTGCCCGGCTTGAGCTCAATCGTCTCGGGCTTAGGCTCTGGCTTAGCCGCGACGAAGAGGACCGGCAGGTTCACAGGCCGCCCAGCCTGTTCGGACGAACTGTCCGACTTGGCCACGTCTGCATCGGAGGGTGTCGCTACTGCCCCTCCGGAATTGGCAGGCCCGTCTGATGCCGACCGCTCTGTGCCGTCCGGCTGTGGACTCGTCTCTGGCCGTTTGGAGATCTTCGAGGACCTGGTCTTTTGAAGAGCCTGCCTTAGCTCGGCGCGAAGCTCGTCAACGTCCTGCCGCTTCCCAAACAAGGCACTTTCGATCTCGGCTGTACCGAGAGGGAGATGGCGATCCCGGAGCCAATAGGAGACGGCCCTTGCCGAAATCCCCATGACCCCGCCGAACTCCTTCGGCTGCCACGGCTTGCCTATCTTGGATGGCTCGACGTTCGGCCGCGTGCCGTTCTCTAAATGGTACTTCAGGAGCCGTCCAAAGCTCCACTCGGTCCGATCCGCCAACTGATTTCTCAAATTGTCTGGCACGATTTCGCTGGGTCGACGTGCTGCGCGAGAAAACTTCGCTCGGTGGTATTTAGATTTCGCAAGTGTTGGCTTCTTTGTGGCGTGGGATCAACCCGTAATGAGGTAGAAGCTATGGTTACACACGTGAACACTAAGCATCCTGCACTCGTCGCGGATATCAGCGGTAATTCTCAACGCCACAACCGGGTTGGTACCGCCGACGAATGCTATCGAGCTATGCAGCTCCATAATGCACGATGCCGCGGTGCCCCCACTACCATCGCGAACGAACACAAGGACGAGACAGCCCCGCGGTCTGATGCGATCAACTCAGGCGACATCATCTACGGAGCGCGCTCTATCGCCGAGTACTTGTTCGCCGACGGCGGTAACAGGGCACGGCGGCGCGTGTTCAACCTTTGGGCTCACTACAGTGTGCGGAAGGAGAAGGCGGGCTTCTTCAAACTGAAGGGAGCGCTCTGCTTATCAAAGAGCCAATGGCGATCATTTCACGGACTGCAGTAGGTGCTGAGCCGTGAGCGCCGATCGAGCTTCCGAACCGGTCGGGCAAGGAGAGAGCGCCTTGCCCGATCGCGAACAGATCGGAGCGCCCGTCGCCTTTCTTCCAAGATGCTCTGCCGCAACCGCTGAACGGCCTCATCCCGCTCCTGCTGAAGCGCCGCCATGGCCGCCAGCCGCTCGCTTTTCCCGAACGTCAGCAGCCCAGCCATCCGTGCCGCGTAATGGAGCAAAAGTCTCGCGATCGCGATGTCCAGCAAACTCGCGAATGCCGCCATGATCCGGGCGCGCATGACCGCTGCCTCGTCATCCGGTTGGGCCAGCATCCTCCCGGACCTGGAGCTGGCCCCTGCCCCCAGTCCGCGCTTAGTCCCGTTCGCGTTTCCGCTCCCGTCGCTCGCGCCAATAGGCCACAAGCTTTACTTCCTCCTCGGCGTTGGCACTCATACGGGATTGCTCCTCGACGGCACGTTGCGCGGTCTTCGCTTTCGCCGCATCCGGCTCATTCCTGGCCTCGCGGGCATCCTTCATCTTCGTGCCTCCACCAAAAAACCCGTCGAACAGCCGCTCGCCAATCACACCAAGTGCACCCGCAATGCCCAGACCGACATCACCCAGGCCTCTGGTCCTGCCGGGGTTGACACTATCGGCTGGCGATATCTCGTCATCGGCGAAGTCTTCGCGCGGCTTCACTTCCTCCCGCTCCTCGTCCTCGCGGCGATCGGTGACTTCATGCGAAGACTCGCGAAAAGCCTCACTCAGACCGTGTTCATTCAGTTGATCACGCGTTGCGCCAGTCTTCTCGGCAGCAAATGGCGATGGGGAAACATCCAAAAGCCAGTACGCCCGCTGCCCGCTTTCCTGTCCTTCGCGAAGCCGAACCCGCTCAAGCTTCTGGACCTCCAGAAGCGCCGCATATTCCTCATCCCGCTTTTCGCGCAGTTCGCGGCAGGCTTCATTTCGTCGTTCATTGAGCGCCTTGTCGCGGCGCTCCAGAATACCAGCCTTGAGAAGGTCGAGGGCCTCCCCGTCCAGCCCCTCGCGCCTGGCTTGATAGTAGCCACGCCACTCGGCCTTGAATTCGCGACTTACCGTTCGATAGGCTTTATCACGAACAGTCCGGAACGCCTGCCTTCCATCCATGAAGAAGCGCTCGCGCTGCCCCCGCTGGCGATCCTTGAGGATGCGCCACTCGCCGTCTTTTCCTTCGTCTTCGTCGTTCCGAATGAAATAGTCGAACTCAGCACCGATGCGTTCATACTCGCTGCGCTCGAACTCGTGCTGCGAGCTCTTCATCCGTTCCCATATTTTCCGGTTTGGCGACGGCCTTCTCTCGTCAACAGGCCTCAGGCGTTCCTCGCAGAACACGAGCCCATGCTCCTTCTCATAAGCTTCCGCCCAATCC
>NZ_QTKI01000271.1:0-6567 GCF_010820945.1 Rhodopseudomonas sp. BR0C11 | reverse complement strand
ACCCGGCTCACCGCGCGGCCGACCACCTCGGCGGAACGGCCGATTTCGGCGCCGACCTCGCGGGCGCTCGCCGACAGTTCAGTGGTGGCGGCGGCGACACTGCGCATGTTGCTGCTGGCGTGCTCGGCCGAGGCCGCGACCGTGGTCAGGCGCTCGCGGGTGAGCGAAGCGCCACTGGTCAGGCTGCCGGCGGTGTCACGCATGCCGCGGGAATCCTCGTCGAGCGACGACACGACGCCGGTGACCGCGTTTTCGAGCTGCTCCGCCTGTTGGGCGAACGTGTTGATCCGCTGCTCGATACTATCGGTTGCGGCGTTGATGGTCTTGGCGCCGCGCAGCAGCGCCCCGTGCAAGCCGCCCGGCAGGATGCGGCGGAAGTAACGGCGGTGCTGCACCGCGTCCATCGCGGCGGTGGCCTCGCGCACGAAGGCGTCGCAGCCGTCGATTACGTCGTTGACGGCGCGTAGCATGTCGCCGGTGCGGCCATTGTCGGGAATCCGCAGGATGCGGGCTTCGAAGTCGCCGGCGGCAATTCGCAGGCAGACCTCGCGGGCCTGACTGATCAGCCGGGTGGTCTGCACCATGCGATACAGCGCCAGACAGCTCGCCAAAATCGCAAAGCCCTGGATCGTCATCGCCGCCGGACGATAGTCCAGCGCCTCCAGCGCCAGCGCGATCGACGATGCGACGATGATGACGGCGAGGTTAAGCTGCGCTTTGGAGAGCGAACATAAGTTCGTCATAGCTGACTTTCTTGGAGGCGACGAAATCGGTCAGCGCCTTGAGGCCGGCCTCGACCGCCTGCTTGCCGTTGGCGTGACCCTCCTCGACCCGCAGCACTTCGGCGTAGAGCGGCGCGATCGCGTTGGCGACCACGCTCGGATCCGGCGTGCGACGATTGGAGTGATAGGCGACGATGTTGCCGTGCTGGTCGAACGACGGCGTGATATGCGCGAACACCCAATAATGGTCACCGCTGCGCGCCATGTTCTTGACGTAGCCGAAGATCTCGCGGCCAGCCGCGATGGTGTCCCACACCAAGCGGAACACTGCGCGCGGCATGTCGGGATGACGGATGATGCTGTGCGGCTGGCCGAGCAGCTCCGCCTCGCTGTAGCCGGCGATGTGGCAGAACGTGCTGTTGGCGTAAGTGATGCGGCCCTTCAGATCCGTTTTGGAGACGATCAGCTCACCCGCCGGAAAGAACACTTCCTTGCCGGTCGGGCGGATTTCGACAGCCATCGCCTTTCTCCTCGGAGGGCACGCCTCTGTTTTAGGTAAGTTCAGGGGTTTGAATTTGTCTTAAAGCCTACGCCTCACGTCACGCCGATGGGCCAAACACGTATTCGTACGAAGCCGCTCAATGGAACCCGGCGAGGCCGGCGATCAGTTCGCCGGCCTCGCTGAACTCATGCGGCTCGTTGTTCCACCAGTTCCTTGCGGACCTGGCCGAGATAACCGTTGATCTGCTCGGCAAGCTGCTCCGACTGCGAGGACAACTGCGCCGAGGTCGTCATCGTCGATGCCGCCGCGCGTTCGTTGTCTTCGGCATTGCCGGCGAGCACGTGGATCGTTTCGGAGATCTCGCGCACCACCGCGAAGGCCTCGTCGATATTGCGTGCGATCTCGGCGGTCGATTGCGACTGCGCGCCTGCTGCACCGGCCACCTGACGGGTGATGTTGTCGATCTCCGCAATAACGGTGCCGATCTCGCCGATCGAGCTGCTGACCGCGCCAGCCGCGCCGTGAACCTGGCCGACCTGCGCTTCGATCTCGCCGGTGAACTGCGCGGTCTGCGACGCCAGCGCCTTCACCTCATGTGCCACCACGGCGAAGCCGCGGCCGGCATCGCCGGCGCGCGCCGCTTCGATCGTGGCGTTGAGCGCAAGCAGATTGGTTTGGCTGGCGATCGCTTCGATCGCCTTGACCATCTCGCCGATGTTGTTGGCGACCTGCTTCAGCGCATCGACATTGCCGGTGGCTTCGCCGACGCTACTCACCGCCCGCGCGACGATCTCGGCGGAGCGATCGATCTCGGCACGCACGCCGCTGGCGCTCGACGTCAGCTCCGACGTCGCCGAGACGACCGACTGCATATTGGCCGCGGCCTGTTCGGACGCCGCTGCGACCGAAGCCAACTGCTCGCGCGCCGAGGACGCGCCGACCGTCAGCGTGCCGGCGGTGTCTTTCATCTCGGCCGAGCCTTGGTCGAGTGCAGTGACGATCGCACTCGTCGTGGCCTCCAGCTCCGCGGTGCGGCCTTCGAAGCTCTTGATCCGCCGCTCGATGTTTTCGGCGGCCGTATTGATGGCGCCGGCGCCGTGCAGCAGCGCACCGTGCAGCCCGCCCGGCAGGATGCGGCGGAAGTACTTGTTGTGATGCATCGCGGTCATCGCCGCGGTCGCCTCGCGAACGAAGGCGTCGCAATCGTCGATCATGTCGTTGATGGCGCGCAGCAGCGTGCCGGTGCGGCCGTCATCCGGAATGCCGAGGATTCGCGCTTCGAAATCGCCGTCGGCGATGCGGCGGCAGACGGCGCTGGCTTCGCCGAGCAGTCGCCGCGTCTGGCTGATGCGGAACAGCGCCAGCCCGGCAAACGCCATGACGACGCCTTGGATCGCCATCGCGGCGACGTAGTACTCGAACACGCCGCACACCACCGCCGCGCCCGCGGCGACGATCAATCCGGCGACGTTAAGCCGCGCTCTTGAGAGAGAACATAAGTTCGTCATAGGAGGCCTTCTGGGAAGCGACGAAATCGGACAGGGCGCGAGAGCCGGCGGCAAGCGCCTCTTTGGCGTTGCGGTGGCTGCGCTCGGTGCGGAGGATTTCGGCGTAGAGCGGGATGATCGCGCCTTCGAGCACGCCGCGATCCGGCGCACGCCGGTTGGAGTGATAGCCGACGATCCGCCCCGTGCCGTCGAACGACGGCGTGACATGCGCGAACACCCAATAGTGGTCGCCATTGCGCGTCATGTTCTTCACATAGGCGAAGATTTCGCGGCCCTGCTGCACGGCGTCCCACAGCAGCTTGAACACCGCGCGCGGCATATCGGGATGGCGGATGACGTTGTGCGGCTGGCCGATCAGCTCCGCCTCGCTGTAGCCGGCGACATCGCAGAACAGGCGGTTGGCATAGGTCAGCCGGCCTTTGGTGTCGGTCTTGGAGACGATCAATTCAGAAGCTGGGAAGAAGGCCTCCCGTCCGCTGGGCGTGACGTGGCGCATAGATGACCTCGATGGAACTCATTTGCGCCTGCTCGTTATTCGCAGAACTGTTGCGAATGGGTTTATTCCACCAAAGGTGAATTACTAAAGTTCATATTATTGATGTACGAACCATCCAGATACCGTTTCTGATGCCACGGGTGGTGATAAATGGTATCTTGATGCCTCAATCGCCGAGGCCGTGGGCGATCACCTTGCGCATCAGATTGGGCAATGCCTCGTCCGACAGCGTCGAGATCTGCGCCCAGCGCATGCCGGCGGGGGCCCGGGTCGCGGCCGAGGCATGCGCCACATACACGGTCAGCTCCAGCGGAAAGTGCGTGAAGACGTGGCTGACGACGCCGGCTTTGCGGTGCCAGCGGGTGACGCCCTTCAGCGCGGGGGCTTGGGCCTTGGCGGTGGCTTCGTCCTGATCGGCCAGCCAGTCGGAATTCGGCACCTCGGTCATGCCGCCGAGCAGGCCCTTGGCGGGGCGGCTGCGGACCAGCACCTGGTCGCCGCGGATCACCACGAAGGCGGCGCCGCGGCGCAGCGCCCCGGTCTTCTTCGGCGCCTTGCGCGGGAAGCTCTCGGCATCGCCGCGCAGCCGCGCGGCACAGCCTTGCATCAGCGGGCACAGCGCACAGGCCGGCTTCTTCGGCGTGCAGATGGTGGCGCCGAGATCCATCAGCGCCTGGGCGCTGTCGCCGGCGCGCGACGGGCCGAGCAGCGTCTCGGCCAGCGCCTTGATGCGCGGCTTGGCCTTCGGCAGTTCGTCCTCGACCGCGTAGAGCCGCGACACCACCCGCTCGATATTGCCGTCGACCGGCATCGTCCGCCGGCTGAACGCGATCGCCGCGATGGCGGCCGCGGTGTAGGGCCCGACGCCGGGCAGCGCCCGCAGTCCCTCCTCCGTATCGGGAAAGCGTCCGCCATGCTGGCGCGTCACCGCCGCCGCGCAGGCGTGCAGATTGCGGGCGCGCGAGTAGTAGCCGAGCCCGGCCCACATCTTCAGCACGTCGTCGAGCGAGGCCTCGCCCAGCGCCGTCACCGTCGGCCACCGCGCCATGAACTTGTCGAAATACGGCCCGACCGCCCGCACCGTGGTCTGCTGCAGCATGATCTCCGACAGCCACACCGCGTAGGGATCGGCTGTCGCGCCGGGCGGCGCCCGCCACGGCAGGCTGCGGCGATGCCGGTCGTACCAGGCGAGCAGCGCGGCGGGCCGCGCCCGCAACGAGGCGTCGGCCAGGTCGTGCTCTGCTGTGATGACCGGGGATTGTTTCCGCCGCGGCGCCGCGCCTGCTAGACTCATGAACGGTATCGTCGCAAAGCGTCCCTGCATGAGCAAGCCCGGCCCGATCTCCGCCAAGCCCCTGTCCGGCCTGTTGGGCGCAACGCTGTCCGAAGCGTTCGCCAAGCAGGGCTTTGCGGCGCGCGAACTGGTGACGCGCTGGGCCGAGATCGCCGGGCCTCAGATCGCCGCGCATTCCGAACCGCTGAAAATGCAGTGGCCGCGCCCGGTCGATGGCCAGCCGGTGGAACCGGCGACGCTGGTGCTGCGGGTCGAAGGCCCGATGGCGCTGGAGATCCAGCATTCCTCCGACCTGATCCTGGAACGGGTCAACCGCTTCCTCGGCTGGAATGCGGTCGGCCGGATCGCGCTGCGCCAGGCGCCGCTGTCGCGCCGGCCGCGCAAGACCGTGCCGCCCGGTCCCGATCCGGCAGCGGTCGCCCGCGTCGCCGCGACGCTCGACCAGGTCGCCGATCAGGAGCTGCGCGATGCGCTGGCGCGGCTCGGCGCGACGATCAAGCGGAAGTGACGCCGGCGGTTTTGGCGGTGTTCAGGCCCGGCATTGCCACAATTGTTGTTTCAAGCTAGCGACAATCCCAAGGTCGTGCGGCTGAAGCGCCGCTGACGTGTCGTTGTCCGCGGCGTGTCCCGCCGAACTGGAGCTGTTTGCCGATGATCACGCGCCGCACTTTTACCGCCGCCTTGTCGCTGACCGGGGTCTTCGCCGTCGCCGGCGTGTCGCCGTTCCGGCTGATCGACCCGGCCTTCGCCCAGAGCAAGGAAGCCGCGGCGGCCGCCGATGTCGCCAAGCCGATGTCGCTGCCCGACATGGCGCTCGGCCCGAAGGACGCCGCCGTCACCATCACCGAATACGCCTCGCTGACCTGCTCGCACTGCGCCGCGTTCAACGAGCAGGTCTATCCGCAGATCAAGAAGGCCTACATCGACACCGGCAAGATCCGCTACGTGTTCCGGGAATTCCCGCTCGACATCAAGGCCGCCGCCGGCTCGATGCTGTCGCGCTGCATCGCCAAGGAGGATTCCGCCAAGTACTTCGCGGTCACCGACGTGCTGTTCAAGAGCCAGACCGAGTGGGTGCTGAAAGACACCACCGAACAGCTCAAGCGCATCGGCAAGCAGGCCGGCCTGTCGGGCGAAGAGGTCGAAGCCTGCCTGAAGGATCAGAAGCTGCTCGACAAGATCGCCGCCGACCAGAAGTACGCCAACGAAGTGCTGAAGGTGAACGCCACCCCGACCTTCTTCATCAACGGCGAAATGCTGCGCGGCGAGAACTCGTTCGACGAATTCGCCAAGCGCATCGACGCCCTGCTGGCGAAGAAGAGCTGAGGCGGAAGCGTTCTCTGCCTTGTGCCAGCACTGCGCGCGATCCCTTCACCACCGTCATTGCCGGGCTTGACCCGGCAATCCATCTCCTTCGCAAGACGGCCTTCCAGTTAGCGCGCTGACGCGCGATGGATCAGCGGGTCAAGCCCGCGGATGACGAGGGTGAATCCCCTCACGTTCGTCATTCGGGGGCGCGCGTAGCGCGAGCCGGATTTCATATCCCCCTGCGCTGCTGATCAATCGAAGTTACGTCCCGCAGATCATCGCAACCGCGACCTCACGGCTTATGGATTCCGGACTTGCGCGCAAAGCGCGCAATCCGGAATGACGAGCGTTGCGTCAGCAAGCCTTTCAGAGAATGGGCAATACCTGGTTGCGACCGACACAGTCAGCAGCTTCCGAAATCCCCAGATTTATCGCGCTTTTTCGGCGAATCCCGCCGTGGAAAAGCCCGTCCGCGTGGTTGCTCCTGCCTAAATCGGCGGCCATTGTCGGCGGCTCAACGCTGATGGCTGCGAGCGAGTTGCGACCGGGCGGGACAACCTATGGTATTGTCGCGCTTGAGAGATTCGCTACAGCCGCACGAATCGCGGCCCATAGAGCATCGGACCAGATGAAACTCACGCGTCTCCGCCTCCACGGCTTCAAGTCGTTCGTCGAGCCCACCGACTTCATGATCGAGCCGGGTCTGACCGGCGTGGTCGGGCCGAACGGCTGCGGCA
>NZ_QTKI01000270.1:0-6568 GCF_010820945.1 Rhodopseudomonas sp. BR0C11 | reverse complement strand
GATCGACAAGGGCTGAGGCGATAATTGGTACCAGCCAACCGGCGCGGCGGTTCCGACCGTCGCGTTAAGGTTGAGCGGTTAGGTTAAAAAACACTTCAAATTGCTCGAAATTGCCGGATCGCTACGGTCGGCCGTCGCGCGCGTGGCAGTGAAGCCGCATGTTCACCGCTGCGGATTTTAAGCGCGATCGGGACCGCCAGTTATTTTTGTACGCCGCGTCTGGCGGTCCCACCCCGTTGTTTCAGGAGAGAGACCGGCTCACAGCCAGGGCGCCGCCTTGTCCATCGCGATCAGTTGCTCGACCTCGATGCGCGGACGCACCACTGCGACCTGATCGTCCTTCACCAGCACTTCGGGCACCAGCGGACGGGTGTTGTAAGTACACGCCTGGACGGCGCCATACGCGCCCGACGTCATGATCGCGATCAGATCGCCGGCCTTGAGCTCGGGCAGCTTGCGGTCGAGCGCGAGGTAATCGCCGGTCTCGCACACCGGGCCGACGACATCGGCCACCATCATCTTGGCACCGGGCGCAGGCTCCGCCACCGGCAGGATCTCGTGATACGCCTCGTACAGCGTCGGGCGGATCAGGTCGTTCATCGCCGCGTCAATGATCACGAAGGTCTTGCCGTCGCCGTGCTTCACATAGATCACCTTGGCGACCAGGATGCCGGCATTGCCAACGATCATCCGCCCAGGTTCGAACAGCAGCGTGCAGCCGAGATTGTGGGTGACGCGCTTGACCATCTCCGCATAGGCGAACGGCTCCGGCGGTGCGTCACGATCCTCGTAGTACGGGATGCCGAGGCCGCCGCCGAAATCGACATGGCTGACGGTGTGACCGTCGCCGCGCAGCACGTGGATGAATTCGGCGACGATGCGGAACGCCGCTTCCATCGGCGCCAGGTCGATGATCTGGCTGCCGATATGGACATCGACGCCGGTGACCTGGATGCCCGGCAGCTTGGCGGCGCGGGCATAGACCTCACGGGCATGCCGGATCGGAATCCCGAACTTGTTCTCGGACTTGCCGGTCGAGATCTTGGCGTGGGTGCCGGAGTCGACGTCGGGATTGACCCGCAGCGATATCCGCGCGGTCCGGCCGGTCTCGACCGCGAGCCGCGACAGCAATTCGAGCTCGGGCTCGGATTCGACGTTGAGGCACTTGATGTCGTGGGCGAGCGCGGCGCGCAGCTCGGCCTCGGTCTTGCCGACGCCGGAGAACACGATCTTGCTCGGCGGAATCCCGGCCGCCAGCGCGCGCTGCAGTTCGCCGCCCGACACCACGTCGGCGCCGGCGCCGAGCTTGGCCAGGGTGCGCAGCACCGACTGGTTGGAATTGGCCTTCATGGCGTAGCACACCAGCGCATCGGTGCCGGCGAAGGCCTCGGTGAACACCCGGTAGTGCCGCTCCAGCGTGGCGGTCGAGTAGCAGTAAAACGGCGTACCGACGTCTTGCGCGATCGAAGCAAGGCTGACGCCTTCGGCGTGCAGCACGCCGTCGCGATAGTCGAAATGACGCATCTTGGCGCTTAGTCCAGCAGCGGATCGAGAATGATGCTCCGCTTCCGCCCCTTGGCGGCGGACGGCGGCGCGTTGGTGCCGTAGGACGAGTCGAACACGTCGCCCTTGGCCTCCGGTTTGGTCGCCGGCGCGGCCGACGGCGTGTCGGCAGCACCCGGCGGCAGATCGAGGCCAGCTTTACGGCCGCAGCCCGCCAGAGCCAGCGTCGCCGCCACAATCACCAGAAGCGCCCATCGCGATGGGTTGGTCACGCGATTCACGTCGAATATCCCCAATTGGCGCGGCACCATACCGAGATTGCGCCGCGCTGGCGAGCCCCCGAAACCGCCGGACGGCGGCCGCCCTCAGCGCGTTTTGCTATCCTTGGCGAGCCGCTTGAGCCAGGCCTTGGCCTGGCTGCGAACGTTCTTCGGCGCGGTGCCGCCATACGAGGTGCGGCTCTTCACCGAGGATTCGACGCTGAGCACCGCCAGCACATCCTTGGTGATGCGCTTTTCGACCGACTGCATCTCGGCGAGCGGCAACTCGTGCAGCGCCACGCTCTTCTTGGCGGCGAGCCCGACGATCCGGCCGGTGACGTGATGCGCCTCGCGGAACGGCATCTTCAGCGTCCGCACCAGCCAGTCGGCCAGATCGGTGGCGGTGGCGTAGCCCTCGCCCGCCGCCGCCTTCATCCGCTCCGGCTCGGGCTCGAGGTCGCGGACCATGCCGGTGATCGCGCGGATCGCCAGCGACAGCGCCGCGAAGCCTTCCATCGCGCCCTGTTTGTCTTCCTGCATGTCCTTTTGATAGGCGAGCGGCAGGCCCTTCATCACGATCAACAGGCCATTCAGCGCGCCGATCACCCGGCCGGTCTTGGCGCGGACCAGCTCGGCCGCGTCCGGATTGCGCTTCTGCGGCATGATCGACGAGCCGGTGGTGAACTTGTCCGACAGCCGGATCAGGCCGACCAGCGGTGAGGTCCAGATCACGATCTCTTCGGCGAAGCGCGACAGATGCACGGCGCAGATCGAGGCCGCCGACAGTGTCTCCAGCACGAAATCGCGGTCCGACACCGCATCCAGCGAATTCGCCATCGGCCGGTCGAAGCCGAGCTTGGCGGCGGTGGCGTGGCGGTCGATCGGGAAAGAGGTGCCGGCCAACGCCGCGGCGCCGAGCGGGCTTTCATTGAGCCGCTTGCGGGCATCCTGGAACCGGCCGCGATCGCGCGCCACCATCTCGACATAGGCCATCAGATGATGGCCGAAGGTCACCGGCTGCGCGGTCTGCAGATGGGTGAAGCCGGGCATCACGGTCTCGGCCTGCTCGAGCGCACGTTCGGCGAGCGCCAGCTGCAACGCCGCCAGCGCCGCGTCGGTCTCGTCCAGCACGTCGCGGACGTAGAGCCGGAAGTCGGTCGCGACTTGATCGTTACGCGAGCGCGCGGTGTGCAGGCGCCCGGCGGCGGGGCCGATCAGTTCGGCCAGCCGGCTCTCGACATTCATATGGATGTCTTCGAGCGCACGCTTGAACGTGAATTTGCCGGCGGTGATCTCTGACAGAATCGTGTCTAGACCCTTGCCGATATTTTTCGCATCGTTCGCGGTGATGATGCCCTGCGCGGCCAGCATGGCTGCATGCGCCTTGGACGCCGTGATGTCCTGGGCGTAGAGATGGCGATCGACGTCGATCGAGACGTTGATCTCTTCCATGATCGCGTCGGGGCGATCGGTGAATCGGCCGCCCCACATCTTGTTGCTCATCTGTCGCCGCTCACGATCATGCTCGCGTCCCAATCACATCTCATCATCGGCTGCCGCCCGCGAACCTGCGCGGCTTGCCGTCTTCTGATTGTTCGATGACCGAATCCCAGCCGAATCCCGTCCCGCCGCGCCGTGCCGGCCGCCTGACCATCCTGTTGGCCACGATGGCCGTGCTCGTCGTCGCCGGCGCCGCCGGGATATACGGGATTGGCGGGCTGCAGCGCAATGCAGGTGGCGATCCCGTGTGCCGGCCGGCGGTGGCGCTGGCGCAGCAGCTCAAGCCGCTGGTGCGCGGCGAAGTTGCGGCGCTGACGCCTGCGGCGGCGCCGCTGCGGCTGCCGGACCTGACGTTCACCGACGATGCCGGCCAGGCCAAGAAGCTGTCGGACTTCCGCGGCCGCACCGTCCTGGTCAACCTGTGGGCGACCTGGTGCGTGCCGTGCCGCAAGGAGATGCCGGCGCTCGACAACCTGCAGGCCAAGCTCGGCAGCTCGGATTTCGAAGTGGTGGCGATCAACATCGACACCCGCGATCCGGCCAAGCCGAAGAAATTCCTCGACGACGAGAAGCTGACCCACCTGTCGGTGTTCACCGACGCCTCCGCCAAGGTGTTTCAGGATCTGAAAGCGGTCGGCCGCGCGCTCGGGATGCCGACATCGGTGCTGATCGACCGCGAGGGCTGCGAGGTCGCCACCATCAACGGCCCCGCCGAATGGGACAGCAACGACGCCACCACGCTGATCAAGGCCGCGCTGAAGCCGGTCGCGGCGGGCAGCAAGTAACTCACAGCCACCAGCGGTCATTCCGGGGCGGGAGCAGCGAAGCTGCGCCCGAGCCCGGAATCCGGAGGTTGATGCAAAAAGAGATTCCGGATTCGCGCCTGACGGCGCGCCCCGGAATGACTGCTCAATGGCAATGACTGCTAAAGAGAGCTCGGATTACGCGCTGATATTCAGGTTGCCGCCGACGCCGGGGCCGACATTGGCGAGCGAGGGCGAGCCGCCCTGCCCGATGCCGAGCAACGTTTGCACCGTCTCGCGCTCGGTGCGAGCGGCCGACGCTTGAATCGTTGTCGAGATCTGCATCTGCGTGCTGCTGGCCTGCATGGCGAGCGCCGCGCTGATCATGCTCATATCCATCGCCGCAGTCTGGCAGCAAACCGTTAACAATCCGAAGCGAGGCGGCGCGCATTCGATGAAATTACATCGATCGCGCCGCGGCTTGGGCGGCCACGGTCAGGCCGTGGAGCCGGCCCCGTCGCTCAGGTGCACCGCGAAGCCTTCGGCACCGGGCACGCCCAGCTCCGGCCGCAGCTCCATGGTCGGGATCAGGTAATCGCCGCCGTTCTGGCGCCGGTACGGAATCGGCGGCGTCTCGGCCAGCGTGCGCATCCGCTCCCGCAGCTGTTCGGCCGCGGCTTCGAACCCGGCCGAATCGAGCCGGCCGGCCTGATACAGCACGTAGGGCGGCAGCACCTCGCAGCCGGGATAGAACAGAATGCCGTGATGGATCGGAAACAGCAGATCGTCGATCGGGCCGTTGATGCCGCGCGGGCCGTAATGCTGCTCCCAGCCGCCGGTGGTGACGATCAGCATCGCGCGCTTGCCGGCCAGAACGCCCTCGCCGTAGCGGTTGCCCCAGCGCTTGTCGCTGTGCTCGCCGACCCCATAGGCGAAGCCGCAGGCGAACACCCGCTCGACCCAGCCTTTCAGGATCGCCGGCATGGTGAACCACCACAGCGGGAATTGTAGGATCACCGCGTCGGCCCACAGCAGCTTGTCAATCTCGTCGCGAACGTCCTGGGTCAGCTCTCCGGCGTCGAACGCCGCCTTCGACGCCACGGTCGGCAGCAGCCGCTCGCCGGGTGCCAGTGTTGGGAAATCTTCGCGGTCGACCGCCGGCTTCCAGCCCTGGGCATAGAGATCGGAGACCTGCACCTCGTGGCCGAGGCGTTGCAGCTCCGCGACCGCGACGTCGCGCAACGCTCCGTTCAACGAGCGCGGTTCGGGGTGGGCGAATACCAGAAGGACTTTCACGGCCAGGCTCCCTGCAGTGATGATCAGACCCTGCAGGTACCCCCCGCGGCAACTATTCCAGTAGCCGCGGAGTATCGATATGATTATTCCGAAAAATGGATAGATCAGCCGTCACGATCGAGCGCATCCGCACCTTCGTTCGCATTGCCGAGCGGGGCAGCCTGTCGGCGGTCGCGCGCGACCTCAATGTCGGCCAATCCACCGTCACCCGGCAGTTGCAGGAGCTCGAGGCCGCGGTCGGTGCACCGCTGCTGAGCCGCACCACCCGCCGGGTGACGCTCACCGAGGAAGGCAGCCGCTATTACGCGCGCTGCATTCAGATCCTGCGTCTGCTCGACCAAGCCAGCGACGAGGCGCTCGGCGCGTCGGGGGCGCCCGCCGGCAGCATCCGGATCTCCTGCACGGCCTCGTTCGGCGTGCTGCATGCCAGCCGGCTGATCTTCGCGTTCCAGGATCGCTATCCGGAGATCGGGATCGACTTCGGCCTCACTGATCATCGGGTCGATCTGGTGCGCGAAGGCGTCGACCTGGCGATCCGGCTGGCCCCGCTCGCCGACAGTTCACTGAAGCTGCGCACGCTCGGCCACAGCCATCGCCTGCTGGTGGCCTCGCCGGACTATCTGAACGCGCATGGCAGGCCGACATCGCCGCAGGAGCTGTCGCGCCATCAAGGGGTGCGCATGGTGAACGTCGCCGGCAGCGACATGCTGATCTTGCAGGGGCCGGATCAGGAGACACACCGGGTGCCGTTCGGCGGCCGGCTCAGGGTCGACCATGGGCTCGCGGCGCGCGAAGCGCTGATCGCAGGGCGCGGCATTGCGGCGTCGCACCGCTGGTTGGTCGACGATCTGCTGGCGGCGGGGCGGCTCGAAGTGCTGCTGCCGGAGTATCGGCTGCCGCCGGTGCCGCTCAATCTGTTGATCGTGCCGGAGCGCGCCGGCATCGCTCGCGTGCGGCTGCTGATCGATTTTTTGGCGGAGCAGATCCGGAGCGTACCGGGGATCGAATGAGCGATGCCCCTGATAGTTCGTCATGCCCGGGCGTGTCCCGGGCATTCACGCCTTGCTGACGGAAACGCGGGAAAAGGCGTGGATGGCCGGGACGAGCCCGGCCATGACGGAAATAACTACGATGCCGCTATCGCAAGGCTCAGCGGGTCGGCACCGGCTTGTCGCCGCGGTAGTCGTAGAAACCGCGCTGGGTCTTGCGGCCGAGCCAGCCGGCTTCGACATACTTCACCAGCAGCGGGCACGGCCGATACTTGGG
>NZ_QTKI01000269.1:0-6578 GCF_010820945.1 Rhodopseudomonas sp. BR0C11 | reverse complement strand
CACGCGGGGCCGGGCCGGGCGAGGAGGAGCCAGCGCCTGCGGAAGCCGCCGCGCCGGACAGCGCGCCCGCCGCCAAAACCGACGCGGCGCCGGCTGCGAAGCCGCCGTCCGAATGCCGGTTGGCACTGACCGAGCAGATCGCGATCGCGCCGAGCATTCCGGATATCACCGGGCCAGGCGCCTGCGGCGGGCCGGATCTGGTGCGGCTCGAAGCGGTGGTGCTGCCGGACGGCCGCCGCGTGTCGGTGTCGCCGGCCGCGACCCTGCGCTGCGGGATGGCGCGGGCGATCGCCGATTGGGTGCGCGCCGACATCGCGCCGCTCGGCGCCTCGCTCGGCAGCCGGGTCGCCGATCTCGACAATTTTGATTCTTATGAGTGTCGTGGCCGCAACCGGGTGCGCGGTGCCAAGCTCAGCGAGCACGGCCGCGCCAACGCGCTCGACATCCGCGGCATCAAGCTGGCCGACGGGCGGATGATCTCGCTGACCGACCGCGACGCCCCGCGCGCCACCCGCGAAGCGGTGATGCAGTCGGTGTGCGCGCGTTTCACCACCGTGCTCGGCCCGGGCTCGGATGGCTATCACGAGGACCACATCCACCTCGATCTCGCTGAACGCCGCGGCGGCTACCGGATGTGCCAATGGGCTCTGTACGAGGGGCTGCCGAATATTGCCCCGGTGATGCCGCTGCCGCGCCCAGCAGAAGCGCCGCCGCGCGAAGTCGCCGCTGACGAGGAGCGCGCGCCACAGCAAACTGCTCCATCACAGCCCGAGGCCGCCGAGCAGGTCCCGGCCGAGGAGGCCGAACGCGAACAGTCCGAGACCCCGTCGCCTCCGCCGCCGAAGCCGACCAAGCGCGCCAAGGCCAAAGCTACCTCCGCGAAGCCGGCCGCGAGCAAGCCTATCGATCTCAAGCCACAAGCGGCGCCGGCTGCCAAGCCGGCCGCTCGCAGCAAGCCGGCGCCGGCACGCCCACCGGCCTGATCTTTCCCCGCGCGAGGCGCACCTTTACCCGCAGGGAGGCTTACCTAGCCCGCGCACGGGGCGAGGGAGCGCTCAGCGACTGCGGAGCCACCGCGGATTACATGCGGCCCACCGCTGGGCCGAGCCCCACCATCACCGCCCGACCAATAAAAAAAGCGCCGGCAAACCGGCGCTTTTTCAAACTCTGGCGGGGTGAGCCGCGGCGCGATTACTGGGTCGCGGTGCCGCTGCCGCCCTGCAGGGCCATCTTCGAGTTCATCGGCGAGTCGCCCTGCTTCGGGTCGAGCACAACGACGATCGTGCCCATCTTCACCCGGTTGTACAGGTCGATCACGTCCTCGTTGGTCATGCGGATGCAGCCCGAGGAGATCGAGGCGCCGATATATTCCGGCTGGTTGGTGCCGTGGATCCGGAACAGGGTGTCCTTGTTGCCCTGGTAGAGATACAGCGCGCGGGCGCCGAGCGGGTTGTCGATGCCACCGGGCACCGAAGCCGGCAGGCCTTCGATCCGCTTGTGGATGTCGGCGGTCGGGGTCCACTTCGGCCATTCGGCCATGTTGCCGACCCGGGCGATGCCGGAGAACGCCAGCGCCTCTTCGCCCACGGTCACGCCATAGCGGAGCGCCTTGCCGTTATCGAGCACGTAATACAGAAAGTGGTTGTCCGAATCGACCACGATGGTACCGGGGGCTTCCTTGCGATGATAATCGACGATCGCGCGGCGGAACGGTTCCGGCACCGACACCTTGGCGTAGCGCGCCTTGGCGAGCTGGGCCTTGTCATTGGGTTTCAGGTTGGCTTCCGGGGCGGCCTGATAGGTCGTCTGCATGCAACCCGACAGCAGCAGGCCGGCAAGCGCCAGCAGTCCCAGCTTCGTTCCGTTCAAGGCCATTATCAATTCCAATCACGATCAGGCGCGCCACCGCACGCCGGGAGACACCGCGAAACTCCACGATTCTTCTTGTTAGTATCTCGCAAACCCGCTGGTTTGCCAGCATTTCGGCGAGCCGTTCGTAACGTGGCCGCAGCGTTGTTGCATTTCTGCCGCATAGAATCCGGCCGCCGATTAATTTTCGAGCAACGGGTGCGCTGTTCGGCGGTGCATTGTCATGCTGCCACGCCCTGGCCACAAAATGCGTCGGCTGTCCTGCCGCGCTGTGTCACACTTGCCGCCGGCGGCCGCGGTCCCCGGCCGCGCCCCCTCTGACCAATCCTGTCCCAGCCTGGAGTTGCCATGCTTGCTTTCTTCGCCCCCGCCGAAGCCACCCTGAAGCGCGCCACTGCGGAGGATCTCGCGGCGCTGCCTGAGGACACGGTGTGGGTGGACCTCGATCGGCCGACCGCCGACGAGGACAAGGCGGTGGAGCGGCTGGCGCGGATCGAGGTTCCGACCCGGGAAGACATGCAGGAGATCGAG
The DNA here is from genome assembly GCF_010820945.1 of Rhodopseudomonas sp. BR0C11. Taxonomy (NCBI): domain Bacteria; kingdom Pseudomonadati; phylum Pseudomonadota; class Alphaproteobacteria; order Hyphomicrobiales; family Nitrobacteraceae; genus Rhodopseudomonas; species Rhodopseudomonas sp. BR0C11. Next base: position 4,178 of record NZ_QTKI01000269.1, on the reverse strand, counting down.
ATCTCCAGCCGTCTCTATATCGAGAACGGCGCCCGCTACATGACCGCCAGCTTGATGTGTGGTGCCGACACCACGTCGCCGCGGCTGTCGCCGGTGACGTTCATTCTGGCCGGCCGCCGGCTGGTGACGGTGCGCTATGACGAGCCTCGCCCGTTCGCGGTGGTCGAAAGCCGGCTGGCACGGGCGCCCGGCTCGGGCAGCAGCGGCGAAAGCGTGCTGTTCGAACTGCTCGACGCGGTGATCGACCGCTGCGCCGACATCCTGGAGCGCGCCGGCGCCGACGTCGACGACGTCAGCCGCCAGATTTTCGAGCCGGAGGGGGCCGCCCGCACCGGCCACCCCAAGCGCTATTCCGACATCCTGATCGCGATCGGCCGCAAGGGCGACTTGGTGTCGAAGGTCCGCGAAAGTCTGGTCTCGATCGGCCGGGTGGTGGCGTTCCTCTCGGTCGAGGGCGACGGCGTCAAACGCACCAAGGAACTGCGCACCCAGCTCAAGACCATGCAGCGCGACGTGCTGTCGCTGACCGACCACGCCAGCTACCTGTCGAACAAGATCACCTTCACGCTCGACGCCATGCTCGGCGTCGTCAATCTCGAGCAGAACAACATCATCAAGCTGTTCTCGGTGATGGCCGTGGTGCTGATGCCGCCGACCCTGATCGCCTCGATCTACGGCATGAACTTCAAGATCATGCCCGAGCTCGAATGGCAGCACGGGTACACCATGGCACTCGGCATGATGCTGCTGGCCGCGGTGCTGCCGTACATGTTCTTCAAGTGGAAGAAGTGGTTGTGAGAGGGCGTTGCCAGTAGCCCGGATGGAGCGAAGCGTAATCCGGGATCGCGAGCTAAACGACGGTTCTTGCCGGCCTGGATTATACCTCGCTCGATCCAGGCTACGAAGCTTAGTGACTCGATCAGGGACTGCAATCACTCGCGCGGCTCACCAAAACCAATGCAGTCACGACCTCCATCGCCGCCCCAGTCCGTCGGCAAGATGCCCTCGCGCATGTAACGGTGTATAGAAGAATATGGCCACGCCCTTGGTACGGAGACGAGCCTGTGCTTGACGGGATTGAAGTGGATATAATTGGCGCAGCGCTCGAAATCTGCGTCGTCCTGGACAGTGTGCTCCCAATAACGGCTCTGCCAGATCCGATAACCGCCACGCCGGTTAGGGCGAAGCGTCGGTAGTGCAGCAGCAACCGAACGCGAGAATGCAGCCTTGATGGCTTTCCAGCGTCCGGGAAAATCAGCGTCAGCTTCGGGTAATGTCATGATGATGTGGAGATGGTCCGGGAGAATGACCATCGCATCCACTCGAAACGGCTTGTCGCTGCGGGTTCTTTGGAAGGCGCTACGCAGTCCTGCAATGTAGTCGATCAGCAAAGTGCTGCGGCGGTCGGCCAATGTGACCGTGAAGAAGAAAGTGCCGCCCGGGATGAGGTTACGTCGATACTGCACCATGGTAGCGGTCCGTCCCGGATTTCGCTGCGCTCCATCCGGGCTACAGCGCTGCTTTGTTAGTCAGCGATGCACCGCACGTGCACGCGGTGAATACGGATTCCGGGTTCGCGTTCCGCGCGCCGGGGATGACGAGGAGAGTATACCTATACTGCGTCATGCGCGGGCTCGACCCGCGCATCCATCTATCGATAACGCGCTGTGCAATCGTCGCCATCGTCAGAGCGATGGGGCGCATGGTCAAGCCCGGCGTCGACGCGAGGGAATGCAAAAGCTGCTTTGATAATCTTCCTAAAAGGACTAAAGTCCGCGTCGTCCTGTTCGCCGGCGCCGCGAGAACGTCAGGGGGCAGCTGTCTGATGTTTGAATGGAGAGACGATACGGCGCAGAGCGCGCGCCCCACTCTCCACCGTCATCGCCCGGCTTGTCCGGGCGCCCCAGTATTCCAGAGCTCGTTGATCCGTCGTGCGCTCGCTAACAGCTCTCTGCAATACTGGGTCCCCCGCCTGCGCGGGGGACGACGACAGAGAGATGGTGAAGTTGCCCGCTTACTCCGGCGCCTTGCCGAGCTGCTTGTGCCGCCGCCCGAAGTCCGGGGCGGCTTCGTCCTGGCCGATCTGGACGATGCCGCGGCGGATGGCGCGGGTGCGGGTGAAGTGTTCGAACAGCGCGTCGCCGTCGCCGCGGCGGATGGCGCGGGTCAGTTTCGACAGGTCTTCCTGGAATTCGCCGAGCATCTCCAGCACCGCGTCCTTGTTGGTCAGGAACACGTCGCGCCACATCGTCGGATCGGACGCGGCGATGCGGGTGAAATCGCGAAAACCGCCGGCGGAGAACTTGAGCACTTCCGACTGCGTCACGCCTTCGAGTTCTTCGGCGGTCGACACGATCGTATAGGCGATCAGATGCGGCAGATGGCTGGTCACCGCGAGCACCAGGTCGTGGTGGTCGGGCGTCATGATCTCGACATTGGCGCCGAGCGCGCGCCAGAACGCGGCGAGCTTCTCGGTCGCTTCGGCGTTGGTGCCTTCGGGCGGCGTCAGAATGCACCAGCGGTTGATGAACAGCTCGGCGAAGCCGGAATCCGGGCCGGAGTTCTCGGTGCCGGCGACCGGATGCGCCGGCACGAAGTGAATGTCCTCCGGCAAATACGGCGCCATCGCCTTCACGACCGCGCCCTTGACCGAGCCGACGTCGGAGACGATCGCGCCGTGCTTCAGATGCGGCGCGATCTCCTGGGCGACATCGCCGCAGGCGCCGACCGGGATGCACAGGATGACGAGATCGGCACCGTCGGCTGCTTCGGCGTTGGTCTCGACCACACGGTCGACGATGCCGAGTTCGCGCACCCGCGCCCGGGTCGATTCCGAGCGCGCGGTGGTGACGATCTCGCCGGCAAGACCCAGCGACTTCGCTCCACGCGCGATCGATCCACCAATCAGGCCGAAGCCGATCAGCGCGACTTTGCGAAACATCGGCGCAGAGTTCATGGCTGGCCCATGAACTCGCGCAAGTTTTCCAGCACCAGCGCGTTGGCTTCGTCGGTGCCGATGGTCATGCGCAGCGCATGCGGCAGGCCGTAATTGTTGAGCGCGCGCAGCACCAGGCCACGCTTGGTCAGGAACGCATCGGCTTCCGCCGCGGTCTTGCCCTTGGTGGTCGGGAAGTGGATCAAAACGAAGTTGCACACGCTCGGCGTCACGGTCAGCCCGAGCTTCGGCAGCTCTTCGGCGAGGGTGTTGCGCCACTTGTCGGTGTGGGCGCGCGACCGCTCGACATGGCCGGTGTCCTGGATCGCCGCCACCGCAGCGAGCTGCGCCGGCACCGAGACGTTGAACGGCCCGCGGATGCGGTTGACCGCATCGACGATGTTGGCCGGACCGAACATCCAGCCGACGCGCAGCGCGGCGAGGCCGTGCACCTTGGAGAAGGTGTGGGTCAGCACAGTATTCTCGGTGGTCGAGACCAGCTCGATGCCGAGCTCGTAGTCGTTCTTCATCACGTAGTCGGCATAGGCGGCGTCGAGCACCAGCACGACGTGGCTGGGCAGGCCGGCCCGCAGCCGCTTGACTTCGTCGAACGGGATGTAGGTGCCGGTCGGATTGTTCGGGTTGGCCAGCCACACCAGCTTGGTGTTCGGCGTCACCGCCGCCAGAATCGCATCGACGTCGGTGGTCAGGTTCTTCTCGGGCGCGACCACGTTCTTGGCGCCGTTCGCCAGCGTGGCGATCGGGTACACCAGGAAGCCGTGCTGGCTGGAGATCGCCTCGTCGTCGGGCGCCAGATAAGTGTGCGCCAGCAAATTGAGGATCTCGTCCGAGCCGGCGCCGCAGATGATGCGGTCGGGATCGAGGCCGTAAGCCTTGCCGATCGCCTCGCGCAGGATCCGCGAGGTGCCTTCCGGATAGTCCTCGAGATGATCCGCCGCGCTCTTATAGGCCGCGATCGCGTGCGGCGACGGGCCGAACGGGGTCTCGTTGGCCGAGAGCTTGAACACCTTGCGGCCGGGTTCGGCCACCGGGCTTTTGCCAGGGGTGTAGGGCGCAATATCGAGGATGCCGGGATTCGGCACGGGACGTGACATCGTCAACTCCGGAAAAATCGTCGGGCGGCTGAGAGCCGGTAATTACGCGGACTTGCCGCTCGGGGGCACCGTATAGCGCCTTGCGTGGCTGCCGACGAGGGCCGACGAACGGAGGGAGGCCCCCGCTG
>NZ_QTKI01000027.1:0-22991 GCF_010820945.1 Rhodopseudomonas sp. BR0C11 | reverse complement strand
GGTAGGGCTCGAGCGCCGCGATGGTGCGGTCGAGCGCGCCGCCGAGGCGGTCGACCACCTTGGTGGCCGCGGTGATCGAGATCTGCCGCGCGTCATGGTTCGACAGCAGTGACGAGATCCGCAGCACCAGCGCGTCGACGTCGGGCACGGCGAACGCGCCGCCTTCATCGTCGAGCGCGCGATAGACTTCGGTGAAGTTTGAGACGTGCGGGCCATGCACGATCGCGGCGCCCAGCTTGACCGCCTCGATCGGATTCTGGCCGCCATGCTCGATCAGCGAGCCGCCCATGAACACGATCGGCGCCAGCCGATAGAACAGCCCGAGTTCGCCCATGGTGTCGGCGACGTAGATCGCGGTCGCGGCCATCGGCTGCTGCTCGCGCGAGCGCAGCGCCACCGGCAGCCCTGCGGCCTCGACCAGGCCGGCGACCTGCTCGCCGCGATGCGGATGCCGCGGCACGATCACGGTCAGCAGCGTCGGGAAACTCGCCGACAGCCGGCGATGCGCTTCCACCAGCAATTCTTCCTCGCCCGGGTGGGTCGAGGCGGCGACGATCACCGGACGGCCGCGGGTGACCGCGAGCAACCGCTCCAGCCGGCCCGGATCGGCCGGCGGCGGCGCCACGTCCATCTTCAGGTTGCCGGTGGTGATCACGCTCGGGCTGCCCAGCGCGCTGAAGCGTTCGGCATCGACCCGCGACTGCGCCAGACAAATATCGAACCGGCCGAGCAGCGCGCCGATGGTTGCGGACGCGCGCTGCCAGCGCGGGAACGAGCGCTGCGACATCCGGCCGTTGATCAGCACCATCGGCACCCGCCGCGCCGAGGCAGCGAGGATCAGGTTCGGCCACAGATCGGATTCGATGAACAGCGCCAGACTCGGACGCCAGTGATCGAGGAAGCGATCCACGAAGCGCGGCGCGTCGTAAGGAATGAACTGGTGGATGATGTCCGGCGGAAACCGGCTGGCCACCACCTGAGCCGACGTCAGCGTGCCCGAGGTGAGCAGGATGCGCAGGTTGAGCGCGCGCAGCCGTTCGATCAGTCCGGCCGCAGCCAGAACCTCACCGACGCTGGCGCCGTGGATCCACACCACCGGCCCGCGCGGCCGTGTATCATTGCTGAGACCGCGACGCTCGCCGACCCGCGCCGGATCTTCCTTGTCCTGCTTCAGCCGCCGGCCGATCCACAGCGACGCCAGCGGCGCCGCAGCAGCGGTCAGCTTGCGATAGACGCGGAGCGTCATCGGCACCGGATCAACCATCAACGGCCCCGTCTGTCACCGCGAAGGTGACGCGCATCATCGCCGAGCAGCATCGTCAGTCCCGCGCGATCAGTGCTGCGCGGACCGGGCTTCTTTTTCTGGATCGAGCAAGCGATGCAGATGAACGATGAAGTACCGCATGTGCGCATTATCGACCGTCTGATGCGCCCGGGCCTTCCATGCCGCATAGGCCGTTGCGTAGTTCGGGTACACCCCGACGACGTCGACCTTGTCGAGATCGCGAAACGTCACGTTCTCGAGGTCCGTCAATTCTCCCCCGATTACGAGGTGGAGCAATTGCTGCGCATTGTCCGACATCAAACTTCCTCATTGCGGCGAACAGTCATGCGCGCGCTCAGCCTCGCGGAGAAACGCGAAAATGCTCGACGATGTGAGCATGACGTTCGCGCCCCGCAGCCACCAGCACGCCATGTGTGACCTCGGGACGGTTGTAGACGATGGTCTCGCCCGCGAGAGTTGTCATTGTACCATCCGCTTCGTGCACGATCAAATCGGCCGCGGCAAGGTCCCAATCGCGGCTCTGCCCTCCGGCGAACGCAACGTCGACCTGACGATCAGCAACGCGGCACAGCCGCAGCGCCAGCGAGCCGATCCGCGGCAGGATGTGCGCGGTCGATGGCAAGGCCAGCCGTTCGATCAGCGGTTTCGGGCCGGCGACCTTGGCGCCTTCCAGCGTGGTGCCGACGCTGGCGTGCAGCGGCCCGCCGTTGAGCGACGCACCTGCGCCACGTGTGGCAAAGAAGAACTCACCGGATACCGGCGCGAACACCGCGGCCAGCATCGGCTTGGCGTTCGCGATCAGCGCAACCGAAACGCACCAATCCTCCCGACCGGCCAGATAGGCACGGGTGCCGTCGATCGGATCGACGATCCACACCCAATCCTTGTCGAGCCGTGTGAGATCGTCGGCGCTTTCCTCCGACAACCAGCCGTAGTGCGGCGTGGCGTCCTGCAGCCGCTGTCGAATCAGCTCGTCGACGGCGATATCGGCTTCCGACACCGGCGAGGACGCGCCCTTGGTCCAGGTCCGCAGCTCGGTGCGGAACATCGACAGCGCCACGGCGCCGGCCTCGCGCACGGTGGCGGCGAGCAGCGCTGCGTCGCTCTCAGATGTTTCAATGTTTCGCGTATCTGGATTAGCGTCCGGCAATCGTCAGCCCCTCGATCCGCAGCGTCGGCGCGTTGACGACGTAGCGGAAGGTCAGGTCGCTGGCCGGCGTCAACGTCTTGTACATGTCGATCAGGTGTCCGGCGATGGTGACTTCGCTGACCGCGTAGGTGCGCTGGCCATTTTCGATCCAGAACCCGGCAGCGCCGCGGCTGTAGTCGCCGGTGACACCGTTGACGCCGGAGCCGATCAGGTCGGTGACGTAGAAGCCTTGCTTGATGTCGCCGATTAGTTCGGCCGGGCTGAGCGGCCCGGCTTCGAGATGCAGATTGTACGGTCCCGGCGACGGCGACGACGATACGCCACGATGCGCGTGGCCGGTGGTGGTGAGGCCGAGTTCGCGCGCGGTGGCGCAATCCAAAAGCCACGACGTCAGCACGCCGTCGTCAACGATCGACAGCGGCTTCACCGCAACGCCTTCGGCATCGAACGCCTGCGAGCGCAGGCCGCGCTTGCGCAGCGGATCATCGACAATGCGGATACCGTCCTTGAACAGCTTCTGGCCGAGACGATCCTTCAGGAACGAGGTCTTGCGCGCGATCGACGCGCCATTCGCGGCACCGACCAGATGGCCGACCAGCGAGCCGGCGACGCGCGGATCGAACACCACCGGCACCTTGCAGGTCTCGACCTTGCGCGGCCCGACCCGTGCAGCGGTGCGTTCACCGGCAACACGCCCGACCTCCTCCGGCGACATCAGGTCCGCGGCATGCGGCGCGGTCGTATATTCATAGTCGCGTTCCATCCCGGTGCCCTCGCCCGCGATCGCGGTCATCGAGATGCTGTGGCTGGAGCGCAGGAACGAGCCTTGGAAACCGGTCGACGTCACCAGCACCATGCCGCCGATCCCCGACGACGCCGAGGCACCGCCCGATTTGGTGATGCCGGGAACTGCGAGCCCTGCGGCCTCCGCGGCGCGGGCGCGCTGCTCCAGTTCGGCGGTCGAGGGCGTGTTCGGATCGAGCAAATCGAGCTCGGGAAAATCGCGCGCCAGCAGATCCGGATCGGCGAGGCCGACATATTTGTCGTCCGGCGCGACGCGGGCCATCGCCACCGCGCGCTCGGCCAGCTTGGTGACCGCGTCCCCGCTGATGTCGTTGGTCGAGACCACCGCCTGACGGCGACCGACGATCACCCGGAGGCCGACATCGTCACCTTCCGAACGCTCGGATTCTTGCATACGCCCGTCGCGCACTTCGACGCCGTGTGACACCCCGCGGACCGCCACCGCATCGGCCTGATCGGCGCCGGCGCGCCGCGCCGCCTCGACCAGCCGTTGTGCCAAATCGCTCAGCGCCGACTGATCGAACAAAGCGGAATCCACAGAGGAGGAAGCCGACGAACGTGCGCTTGGTGAAGAGTTCACAAATACAATTCCTAAGGCTGGAAGTAACGACGCGGGAGCAGCGGACGCGCGCTGTGTACATCACAGATGTGCCTGTTCGGCGCGGACTTCAAGCACTTTGCTCCCAGCCGGAACAATTCATTGCCGGCGCCGGTGCAAGATTGCGTCAATCATGCTGGCCAAGGTTCTGTCAATCATGAGCGGCGAAGCAGCCGGGGTCAGTTTCGATTAACCAGCCTTATTAAGCGAATTCGGACCGGGCTCTGGCAAGCTCTCACACATCGACCGGGAACATAATTCCGGCGGGGAGATCAAAGCCGTGAGGCGTCAAACAGCAACAGGCGGGGCTAACCTCGCCGGGTCGAGCCGCGACTTGCGGCTCGACCCTCTCTCACTGCCGATCCGCTTCGACGCGCACGATGTGCGGGCCGACGGTGGCATCCGGCAAATCGAACTACACCGCGAGCGGGTGGTGCTACGCCGCGCCGTCGCCGGCATGAGAATGGCGGTGAACGTCAGCGTCAGCGACTTCCGCGGCATCGGCTGCCGAGGTCTCGACGACGGCCGCATGCTGATGCTGGTGCACCGCGATCCGTCGCTGTCGATCCCGCTCGGGATCAGCGACGATCCCGAGGAGATCGAACGCATGTGGGCGCTCTGGAGTGAAATCTTCGGACTGCCGCAGCTGCCCGAAGACAAGCAGCGCGAACCCGCGCAGCGCCGCCGCCGTCATCACGTGATCAGCAAGCGTCGTCCGCGCTTCCTGATGCGCCGACGGGTCGGCCGCCTGCTCGACGCGCCGAAGTGCTTCGGCGGCGAACGCGAGATCATCGCGCGCAACTAATCGGAAATCGGATGAGAGCGCCGGGCTTGCCCGGCCTCACGCCATCGTGCGCGAGACGGCGTCGGCCACCAGGCCGCCGAACAGCAGCAGGCCGGCGTCGCGGTTCGACTTGAACAGCTTCAGGCACAGCGGGCTGTCGTGAATATCGACCCGCACGATCTGCTGCACCAGATGCGCCGCGAACGCGGCAAGGCCGATCCAGGCGAACCAGCCGGCATCGGCAAGCTTCAGCGCCACGCCGATCAGGCTCACCGCCAGACCGAACAGCAGCACAAGTGCCAGCTTGGTATTCTCGCCGAACAGCAGTGCGGTCGACTTGATACCAACCATGAGATCGTCTTCGGCATCCTGATGCGCATAGATCGTGTCGTAGCCGATCACCCAAGAGATCGAGCCGGCGTACAGCGCGAACGCGACCAGATCGAGCCGCTCGAACGTGCCGGCAAAGCCCATCAGCGCGCCCCATGAGAACGCGAGGCCGAGCACGAATTGCGGCCAGTAGGTGATCCGCTTCATGAACGGATAGGCCGCGACGATGATCAGCGACGCGATGCCGGTGAGAATCGCGAAACTGTTGAATTGCAGCAGCACGACGAGGCCGATCAGGCACAGCAGCACCATGAACACGGCGGCCTGCTTGGCGGTGACCTGCCCGGCCGGGATCGGCCGCGACCGGGTGCGTTCGACCTTGTCGTCGAGATCGCGGTCGGTGATGTCGTTCCAGGTGCAGCCGGCGCCGCGCATCACGAACGAGCCGATGAAGAACAGTGCGCAGAACAGCGGCAGGCGGCTGAGGTCGTGGGCCATGCCGGCGGCAAGCGCCGCGGACCACAAGCAAGGCATCAGCAGCAGCCAGGAGCCGATCGGACGATCGAACCGCGCCAGCCTCAGATAAGGCCGCGTCCACAGCGGCGCATGGTTATCGACCCAATTGCCCGTGGAATCGGCGACCCGCCCGGCCGCGCCGCTGGCCGGAATTCCGCTCATCGCGCCAGCACGTTGCCGTTGAGGGTATCGAAGGTGGTGCCGCCGAACTTCTTGGCGGAGGTGTTGGCCTCAGGCGTGGCGCTGGAGGAACCGAGCACGTCGGCGAAGCTCGGACCCGCCGGCCCGCGCTGCTGCTGCTCGGCGATGCTGCAGACCTGCTTCTGCATCTGCTCGGTGCGCTTGTGGCCGGTCTTGAGCTGCTCGGCGATGTCGTCCGGGATGCCGCAGCGCTTTGAGTTGCTGACGACGTATTTGATCATCGCCGTTTCGGAGCTGGAGAACGCGCCGATCAGCTTGCAGGCCTCGGAGGCCGGCGCCTTGCGCTTGCCGGCGGCTTGGATCGCCTGGCCGCGCTTCTCGGCTTCTTTCCGCAGCTTGAGGAAGTCGTTCATGCAGGCTTCGCCGCCGGCCTGCTGCCCCATCGGAGCGGCGCCGGGAGGCGGACCGAACGCCCCGCCGCCACCGGCGATCGGAGCTGCGCCCGCGGCCGGGAACGATCCGCCCGAGCTGTTCACCGGCGGAAACACCGAATTGTTGCTCGATGCAGCCGGCGATGACGACGACTGGTTCGGCAGCGGCGCAGGAAAGGCCGAGGAAGATGAAGACTGGTTCGGCAACGGCGCCGGGAACGCGCCCTGGGCCAGCGCCGGGACGGCTTGAACGGCAAATGCGGCGGCTAACGCCGGTACAATCAAACGTCGGATGATCAAGGCTGCTCCTCCGGCAAGGTTCGATGGTCCCCGTTGGCCCGATGACGCGTCGAAAAACGACGTTGGGGCCTTTTACGATTCCGGATCGCCCTTAACAACCCGCCGATTGGGGCGGTAGCGCGGCGCTTCGCCCTACAGGCGGCTGATATTCTTGAAAAATTGGGTTAGAAGCGGCGCGTGAGACCCAGCCGATGAGCCGATACGACTTCCGCAGCCCCCGCCTTTTCGTCGATGCCGCCCTCGCGCCCGGTGCGCAGGTGCCGCTCGAGCGCGACCAGAGCAATTATCTCGGCAATGTGCTGCGGCTCGGTGCCGGCGCCGCGGTGCTGGCCTTCAACGGCCGCGACGGCGAGTGGCGCGCCACCATCGCGGGCCGCAAGCGGCCGGAAGCGCTGGAAGTGGCGGAGCAGACCCGGCCGCAGGACCGCCTGCCCGATGTCGCCTATGTGTTCGCCCCGCTGAAGCACGCCAGGCTCGACTATATGGCTCAAAAGGCTGTGGAAATGGGCGCCGGCCGGCTGCAGCCCGTGCTCACACAGCACACCCAGGTGCACCGCCTGAACACCGACCGGATGCGCGCCAACGTGATCGAGGCCGCCGAGCAATGCGGTATCCTGAGCCTGGCGGAGGTCAACGAACCGATCGGGCTCGACCGGTTCCTGGCCGGTCGGGCCGGCGGCGAACGGCTGCTGGTGTTCTGCGACGAAGACGCCGAAATCGCCGATCCGGTCGCCGCGCTTCAGGGCGCGCGGGATGCGGCGGCGAACGGCGTCGACCTGCTGGTGGGGCCCGAGGGCGGGTTTTCCACCGAAGAGCGCGCCCTGCTCCTGAAACAGCCCAGCATCCTGCGCCTGGCGCTCGGACCGCGGATCATGCGGGCCGACACTGCAGCAGTCGCCGCCCTGACTCTAGTTCAGGCGGTGATGGGCGATTGGAAGGGTAATTAGGTAATATTCGACCATTGGCGCCCCCGCCTCACCCGCCGCCCGGCCGATGACGGTCGAATCTGTCATTCACCCGTGTTAAGGGCTGCGCCGACTAGCGTTTTCTGTTTCACCCTCCCTGCCCGGGACCGCAGGACTGACCGATCATGACAAAGACCGCCGCCACTCGCGCGACCGGATCCGCCGCGTGGGCGGAGGCGCTGCTGCAATCCTTCGCGGAGGCCGGCTATGCCCAGGCCACGCCGCCGATCCTGCAGCCCGCCGAACCGTTCCTTGACCTGTCGGGCGAGGACATCCGCAAAAGCCTGTACCTGACCACCGACGCCACCGGCGAGGAACTGTGCCTGCGCCCGGACCTGACGATCCCGGTGGCACGCGACTACCTCGCCTCCAAGGCCGCGGGAGAGCCGGAGGGGTTCTGCTATCTTGGCCCGGTGTTCCGCCAGCGTGGCGGCAAGCCGAGTGAATTCCTGCAGGCCGGGATCGAGTCGTTCGGCCGCCAGGATCGCGCCGCGGCCGATGCCGAGATGCTGGCGCTGGCGCTCGGCGCCACCACGGCGCTCGGGGTCAGCGCGGTCGAAGTCCGCACCGGCGACGTCGCGCTGTTCGCCGCGCTGATCGATGCGCTCGACCTGATGCCGGTGTGGCGGCGCCGGCTGATGAAGGATTTTCATCGCAAGGCCAGCCTGGCGCAGGACCTGGAGCGGCTAACTCTCGCGCCCTCGACCAGCAACGAATACGAAGGCGTGCTCGCCGCGCTCGCCGGCTCCGACCGCAAGGCGGCGCTGGCGCTGGTCACCGACCTGATGTCGATCGCCGGCGCCACCACGCTCGGCGGCCGCTCGGTGGCGGAAATCGCCGACCGCTTCCTCGAACAATCGACTCTGAAGAGCGGCGCGCTGCCGCGCGATGCGCTCGACAAGATCAAGCGCTTCCTGGCGATCGCCGGCGCGCCGAACGATGCGCTGAAGGCGCTGCGCGCACTCGCCGCCGACGCCAAGCTGTCGATCGACGCAGCGATCGACCAGTTCGAAGCGCGGATCGGCTTCATGGCCGGCCGCGGCATCGATCTGTCGAAGGTGCGGTTCTCCACCGCGTTCGGCCGCGGCGTCGATTACTACACCGGCTTCGAATTCGAGCTGCACCATGCCGGCAATGGCGACGAGCCGCTGGTCGCCGGCGGCCGCTATGACGGGCTGATGAGCCAGCTCGGCGCAGCCTCGCCGATCCCCGCGGTCGGCTTCTCGATCTGGATCGAGGCGATGAAACAGACCAGCGCCGGAGGTGCCGCATGAGCGCGCCGTTCGTTCTCGCGGTCCCGTCCAAGGGCCGCCTGCAGGAAAACGCCGAAGCGTTCTTCGCCCGCGCCGGGCTGACGCTGAGTAAGCCCGGCGGCGCCCGCGACTATCGCGGCACGATCGCCGGCCTCGACAATGTCGAGGTCGCGTATCTGTCGGCGAGCGAGATCGCCGCCAACCTCGCCCGCGGCTCGGTGCATTTCGGCGTCACCGGCGAGGATCTGGTGCGCGAGAGCATCACCGATGCCGACAAGCGCGTGCTGCTGATCGACGGGCTCGGCTTCGGCTATGCCAACGTCGTGGTGGCGGTGCCGCAGGCGTGGATCGACGTCCGCACCATGGCCGATCTCGACGACGTCACCACCGGCTTCCGCGCCCAGCACAACCGGCGGATGCGGGTTGCGACCAAGTACATCAATCTGACGCGCGGCTTCTTCGCCCAGCACAACGTCGTCGACTACCGGATCGTCGAGAGCGCCGGCGCCACCGAGGGGGCGCCCGCGGTCGGCACCGCCGAGATGATCGTCGACATCACCACCACCGGCGCGACGCTGGCCGCCAACGGCCTCAAGGTGCTCGACGACGGCGTGATGCTGCGCAGCCAGGCCAACCTCGTCGCCTCGCGCGAAGCCGACTGGTCGGACGCTGCGCGCGAAACCGCGCGCGTGATCCTCGATCACATCGCCTCGCGGGCCCGCGCCGGCAAGTACAAGGAAGTCCGTACCCGGTTCAAAGGCTGCAACGACGCGCTGCTCGCCGAGGCGCACAGCCGGTTCGGCGTGGTGTCGCCGTTCGGCGGTCCGACCTCGTCGGGGATGCTGACGCTGCACTGTCCGCCGGCGCAGATTTACGCGCTCGGCAGCTTCCTGCGGCAGCATGGCGCAGACACCGTGTCGGTGGCGGCGCTGGACTACGTGTTCGACAAGGAAAACCCGCTGTTCAGCAAGCTTGCGGCGTTCCTGCCGCAATAACGCCGAGCAGACCGGCGCCGGTGGCGCCGGCGGGTGGAACCACCATATAGTCACGAGACAAACAAGGCCGCGTGCAAGCCGGAAGTCGATCGATGATGCTTGGGAGTGACGTCTCGGGTCTGTCCACCGAAGCGGGTAGCGCCGCGGCGCTGGGCCTGTCCATCGTGGTGCCGGCCTTCAACGAAGCCGGCGGCCTGCAAGCGCTGCACGGCCGGCTGATCACGCTGGCCGCAACGCTGCGCCAGCGCTACGGCCTCGCCTGCGAAGTGGTGTATGTCGACGACGGCAGCTCGGATGCGACGCTGAGCATCGCCCGCAATCTGCCGGCCACCATGCTCGACGTGCAGGTGGTGTCGCTGTCGCGCAATTTCGGCAAGGAAGCCGCGCTGATGGCGGGGCTCGACCACGCCAGCCGTGGCGCCGTGCTGTTCATGGACGGCGACGGCCAGCACGCCCCGGAACTGGTCGAGACGCTGGTGGGGCATTGGATCGAAGACGGCTTCGACGTCGTCTATACGGCCAAGGCGCATCGCGACAACGAGCCGGCGCTGCGCCGTACCGCGGTGCGCGGCTTTTATGCGTTGATCAATTGGGGCGCACGGCAGAAGATCCCGGAAGACGCCGGCGATTTCCGCCTGCTGTCGCCGCGCGCCGCCCAGGCGCTGCGGCAGCTTCCCGAACGCAACCGCTTCTTCAAGGGCCTGGCGAGCTGGATCGGCTTCCGCCAGAAGCGGGTCGATTACGAGCCTGAGCCGCGCTCGCACGGCTTTTCGACGTTCTCGACTGCGCGGCTGATCGGACTGTCGATCGAAGGGCTGACGTCGTTCTCGGTGGCGCCGCTGCGGATCGCCAGCCTGCTCGGCGTGGTTCTGGCGATCAGCGCGTTCCTGTTCGGCCTGTCGATCCTGTGGGAGACCTGGATCGACGGCAAGTCGGTGCCGGGCTATCCGTCAATCATCGTCGGGATGATGACGATCGGCGGTGTTCAGCTGCTGATGATCGGCATCGTCGGCGAGTATATCGGCAAGATCCTGTCGGAGATGAAAGCGCGGCCGATCTACTTCGTGGCCGAGCACAGCGTGAAGCGGGCCGACACCGATGCCGGGGATCCGGCCAAGCGGTCCGCCGCAGAATGAGCGAAGCTGGCCAGCGCCGGATCTGGCTGGTCGCCGACGATTACGGCATCAGCCCCGGGGTTAATCGCGCGATCCGCGATCTGATCGAACGCGGCCGCATCAACGCCACCTCGGTGATGATGGTCGGTCCGGCGATCGGACGCGACGATGCGGCCGAACTGCTCAACGCCGCCGCCGCTAATCCACACGCTGCGATTGGGCTGCACGCGACCCTGACGGCGCCGTTCGCACCGCTGACGATGCATTATCACCCGCTGCATGGCGGCCAGTTTATGCCGCTCGGGCGCAAGCTGCGCGGCACGCTGCTGCGCCGCCACGACAGCGCGGTGATCGCCACCGAACTCAGCGCCCAGATCGAAGCCTTCACCGACCGGTTCGGCCGTCCGCCGGACTACATCGACGGCCATCAGCACGTGCAGCTGTTTCCGCAAGTCCGCGACGCATTCCTCGGCGTGGTGAAGACGCTGGCGCCGCATGCCTGGGTCCGGCAATGCGGCCGCAGCGTGCCGCTGGCGCGGCGGCTCGGCAATCCCAAACCGCTGCTGCTCGACGCCCTCAGCGCACCGTTCCGCAGCCGCGCGGCGCGCTTCGGCATCGCGTTCAATTCCGGCTTCGCTGGCGCCTACGACTTCCTGCGCGAAACCGACTTCGACACGCTGATGGGCTCGTTCCTCGACGGCCTGCCCGATGGCGGCCTGGTGATGTGCCATCCGGGCGAGGTCGACGACATCCTGATCAGCCTCGATCCGTTCACCGATCAGCGCGCGCGCGAATACGCGTATCTCGGTGGCGACCGCTTCCCGGAACTACTTGCAAAACGCAACGTCAGCCTTGCTGCGATGCCGCCCCAGGCCCCTGGTCAGGCCGTTTTGTCGCATACAGAAATTTAATCCAGGGCCGGACTTACGGCCGCCTCAAGGTTCCTTAGATTTGACGACACCCGCGCCTGCGATCGCCGCCGGCGAGCGCCGCGGCGCAGGTTCGAGCGATGCTCAGGGAGATCATCATGACGCCGCAGGAACGCCAGCTTGTCGACGATCTGTTCGAACGGCTCGCCCGCCTGGAAGCCACCCCACGCGACCCGGACGCCGCCGCTGCGATTTCGCAAGGGCTGCGGATCGCACCGAACGCGATTTACGGGCTGGTGCAGACCGTGCTGGTCCAGGACGAAGCGCTGAAGCGGGCGCACGAACGCATCCAGGAACTGGAGTCCGATCACGGCCCGCAGTCGCAGGAGCGCGGCGGCTTTCTCGATTCGATGCGCGACGCCATTTTCGGCCAAGGCCAAGCGCCGCAGCGCGGCTCGGTGCCGAACGTCCCGCCGCCCGGCGCCGGCAGCCGTCCGGCCTGGAACACCGGGCAGGTGCTCGGCCAGCAATCTGCCGCGCCGCCTTACGGACAGCCGCAGCAGGCACCCTATGGTCAGCCGCAGGGCCAGTATGGCGGCCCGTTCGGCGGCCAGGGCGCATCGCCGTTCGGCGGCGGAGGTGGCGGCGGCGGCTCGTTCCTCGGCACCGCAGCGGCGGCTGCAGCAGGCGTGGTCGGTGGCTCGCTGCTGCTCTCCAGCATCCGCGGCATGATGGGCGGCGGCTCGCACCAGAGCCTCGCCGACCAGGGCGGCCTCGGCAGCGGCCTGCAGAGCCCATGGGGCGGCAGCGACTCCTCGGGCGGCAACCTCGCGCAGCAGGCCGGGCTTGGTGACATCGGCTCACAGCGCGGCGGCGTCGACGATAGCTCGCGCTACGGCATGACGGATCAGAACAACAACGATTACGACCAGGTCGCCGACGCCGGCTACGACCGCGACGACATGGATATGGACTCCGACTATTTCGACGGCGGCGGCGACAGCGACTTCGCTTAAAGCTCTCCAGCACCCGCCGACGTGCAACGGCCGCCCCTTGGGCGGCCGTTGTCGTGAGCAGGCTCAGTCTTGGCGTCGACCGATCAGATCACCACCACCTTGGTGCCAACGCCGACGCGGCCATACAGGTCGATGACGTCCTCGTTGCGCATGCGGATGCAGCCGGAGGAGACGTTGGTGCCGATCGTCCACGGCTCGTTGGAGCCATGGATGCGGTACAGGGAAGAGCCGAGATACATCGCCCGCGCGCCGAGCGGATTGGCCGGCCCGCCTTCCATGTGACGCGGCAGATCGGGACGGCGCGCCAGCATTTCCTTCGGCGGGGTCCACGCCGGCCATTCGCGCTTGGCGGTGATCGTCTTCACGCCCGACCAGGTGAATCCGGGACGGCCGACGCCGACGCCGTAGCGCAGCGCCTTGCCCTCGCCCTGCACCAGGTAGAGGAACTTGTTCGGGGTATCGATCACGATCGTGCCGGCTTTTTCGCCGCCATGGTAATCAACAAGTTGCTTTTCGTAGCGCGGATCGAACTCGGGATGGGCCGGCTCGATCGCCGCTTCCTGCTCCTGCATCAGCTGCGGAGCGGTCGGCGCGATGTACTCTCGGCGTTGTTCATAGGCCGGCTCACGCTGATAATACCGCGAGGACGGCGGCGGAGCGCCATCGCTGAACAAGAATTCGATGAAGCCACCGCCGAGATTCGGGCGGTCGGCGTAGGCGGTGCGCACCCGCGCCGGAGGGGCGGGCTGCGGCTCGGCATAGACCACCGTCGGCTCCGGGCTCGATGAAAATTCGTAAGCGACGGCGGGATGATAGCCAGCGGCGAGACAGGACACGCTGGTCAGCAACGCGAGGGTAGTTTTGTTGAACATCGACGTACTCTGCACCGTTTCGTCGTGGACTCGCCGGAATTTGCGGCGGTGAACGCAACGGATCAGAAACCAAAACCGGATCGGTTTGGTAAACGCGGGCGGCAAACGGATTCACCATGACGCTCTGGAACGCCCATTCCTGAGATCAGCGTTTATTTTCGATGAATGCCGCCGCGCCATGGTTAACAGTGCGTTCGCTCGTCCTATTACTTAGCGAAAATGCAGGTTCCGATCCGCAACGCACCGTTAAACAGATGCCGCTACGACAAGCCGGTGCCTTGAACTGGGATCAACCGACCGATGTCCTTCCAACGCAAGCGTTTCCGCATTGAAGAACTTACGCTCGGCGCAGCGCCGATGCTCGCACCGATCGAATTCGAAGCGGGTCCGACTAATCGTGACCTGATGGCGGAGCTACGCGCGATCCGAGCCCAGATCGTCAATGGCGTCCATCCTGCGCCCGCCACCGGCGAGTCAGGTACCAACAAAGAAATCGACGCTTCGCTCGCGGCGGAAGCCGCCGAGACCAAAGCACTGCTGGCGAGCTACAAGGCTCAAGTCGAGCAGTGCGAGAAGCTGAAGATCGAACTCGATCTGATCCACAACGCGATCGATCAGACCAAGCGCGAAATCGCCGTGCTGCACTCCAAGAGCTTTAGCGGCGAGGAGATGGCCAAGGTCAACGGCGAGCTCGGCGCGGTCGTCGGCGGTACCGAGGAAGCCACGCAGCAAATTCTCGAAGCTGCGGAAGCGATCGATCAGGCCGCCACCGCGCTCGGCAAGGTCAACTCGGCCGATCAGCAGCAGGCGCTTAGCGAAGAAATCCAGGAGCGGGTGATCTCGATCTTCGAGGCCTGCAACTTCCAGGATCTCACCGGCCAGCGCATCAGCAAGGTGATGAACACGATGAAGTTCATCGAGCATCACATCGTGCAGATGATGGAGATCTGGGGCGGCGTCGACGAGATCAAGTCGCACGCGCCTGCGGTGGTCGACAATCGCGACGACGACGCCAAACTGCTCAACGGCCCGCGTGCGCTCGGCGAAGACGGCCACGCCTCGCAGGACGACATCGACGCGATGTTCAACTGATCGCTGGCTGCCGCCTCAGCGCCGCTCGGCGGCGCGTGGCGGCTGCAGCGCCAGGAAACATCCCAGCGTCGCCAGGGCGCACACCATCCCGACCTCGATCACGGTGGCGTCGGAAAACCGTTCCACCGCCGCCGCCACGATGAACGGGGCCGACGCCTGCACGAACAGCGCAGGCCGCGCGATCCGGCCGATCACCCGGCCATAGCCCTGCGCTCCGAACATCAACAGCGGCAGGCTGCCCCGCGCGATCGTCATCACGCCATTAGCGGCGCCGAACGCCACACAGAACACCCCGGCGACCAGCACCGACGGGCCGGCAAACGCCAGCATCGCGAACGAACAGGCCATCAGCGTCACCGCCCCGCGCGCAATCCAGAGCGGATGTGTCCGGCCGGCGAGCAGGAAGTCCGCGAGCCGGGCTGCGACCTGCGACGGGCCGAACAGCGCGCCGAGTGTCACCACGGTGCCGGCGTCGAGGCCGCCGCGCTGAAACATCGCCAGCAGGTTCGACGTCACCCCGGACAGCATCAAGGCGTAGATCGCGAAGGCGGTCGCGATCAGGACGAACGGGCGCCCCTCCGGGCGCAGCGGCTCCGCCGGCATCAGATGCGGGTTCGGGCTGGGCGCAACGACCGACGGCGCGGCCTTGCGCGGCAGCACCAAGCCATGCAGCGGCGCGACCACGCAGGCCAGCACCGCCGCGAAGGCGAAATAGGTGCCGCGCCAGCCGACGGCGTCGAGCAGCAGATGGGTCGCCGGCCAGCCGACGGTGGAAGCGAAGCCGCCCGCGAAGGTGACGAAGGTGATCTGCCGCCGGGCCGTGGTGCCGAACAGCCGCGCCAGCGTGGCGAACGCCGGATCGTACAGCGTCGAGGCAATAGCGACACCGAGCAGCGCCCAGCCGACGAAATACACCGGCCACAGGTCGATGCCGGCGATCAGCACCATGCCGAGCGCGCCGACCAATGCTCCCGGCGCCATCACCACGTTGCCGCCGTGGCGGTCGATCAGACCGCCAATGACCGGCGACAGGATGCCGGAGATCACCAGGGCCAGCGAAAACCCGGACATCCCGAAGGCCAGCGACCAGCCATGCGCCGCGGCGAGATGCGGCATGGTCAAGACCGGCGGATAGATCAGCATGCCCCAGCACAGAATCTGGGTGACCGCCAAAACGCCGACCGCGCGCTCCGGTCCGGACACCAGTCTGCGCAGTCCGCTCATCGGGTCATGGAATCAGATCGGCCCTGGATATTTGGCAGAGGTCAGGCGCGCGGGGCGCAGCGGACATAGACCATGTTGCCGTAGCGGGTGGCGGCGTCCTTGTCGACGAAGCGGGTGATCATCACGCGGCCGTCGAACGACACGATCTCGCGGTCCTGCTCGCCGATCGGACCGGCCGGCCCGATATAGTTCTTGCCGCTTTGCGAACCCTTCAGCCGCAGCTCCTGCGGGGTGGCCTGGTCGGCCAGATGCATGATCACGCCGCCGGTCGGACCGGCACCGATCACGTAAGGATTCTTGCACTGCGCGACCGCGGCCTTTTCGGTGCGGGCCCGGTCGGACGGATTGAGATACGACGCCAGCCCCCAGCGGCCGACGATTTCTTCCGAGCGGATGGTGGCGGGCAGTTCCGGCGGCGCCGCCGGCTCCTGCACTGCAGCCGGCTGCGAACCGCCAAGGCTGAAGCCACCGATGCTGCCGCACGCGCCGAGCCCCAGCGCCATCAGCGACGCCATGCCCAGATTGAGCGACGCGCGTGCGTTGCGTGAATTGACCATGATTTCTCCCCGAGCAAACGCCCCGTTCGCCCCGACCCCACACAACCGCAAAATGCCGCAGCAGGCAATGCGGTCGCGCCGATGAACAGTGTCCCGTCCGGCGGACGGAGCATCTTACACCGGCATCACCAAGCCCTTAAGCCCGTCAGCTTGACAGGAACAGCAGCAGGCCATATTTCCGGGCGCACAATTAGCACTCTTGCAGTACGACTGCCAACACGCGGACACGAATACGAGCCGCGATCACGAACCGGCACTCGAACGCCAAAGCCCCTCCAGCAACACACAGGATAGCCCATGGCTAAAATCAATTTTCGTCCTCTCCATGACCGCGTCGTCGTGAAGCGGATCGATGCCGAGACCAAGACCAAGGGCGGCATCATCATCCCGGACTCCGCCAAGGAGAAGCCGCAGGAAGGTCAGGTGATCGCCGTCGGCCCGGGCGGCCGTGACGAGACCGGCAAGCTGACCCCGATCGACGTCAAGGTCGGCGATCGCGTGCTGTTCGGCAAGTGGTCGGGCACCGAGATCAAGCTGGACGGCGAAGAACTCCTGATCATGAAGGAGTCGGACATCATGGGCGTGGTCGGCTAAGCCGCATCGCGACAGCATCGAGACATCAGGAGCGAATGAATGGCAGCCAAGGACGTCAAGTTTTCCGGTGAGGCCCGCGACCGCATGCTGCGCGGCGTGGACGTGCTCGCCAACGCCGTGAAGGTCACGCTCGGTCCGAAGGGCCGAAACGTGCTGATCGAGAAGAGCTTCGGTGCCCCGCGCATCACCAAGGACGGCGTCACCGTCGCCAAGGAAGTGGAGCTCGAGGACAAGTTCGAGAACATGGGCGCGCAGATGGTGCGCGAGGTGGCCTCGAAGACCAACGACCTCGCCGGCGACGGCACCACCACCGCCACCGTGCTGGCTCAGGCGATCGTCCGTGAAGGCGCCAAGGCCGTTGCGGCCGGCATGAACCCGATGGACCTGAAGCGCGGCATCGAGATCGCGGTCGCGGCCGTGGTCAAGGACATCCAGAAGCGCGCCAAGCCGGTCGCCTCCTCGGCTGAAATCGCCCAGGTCGGCACCATCTCGGCCAACGGCGACGCGCCGATCGGCAAGATGATCGCCCAGGCGATGCAGAAGGTCGGCAACGAGGGCGTCATCACGGTCGAAGAGAACAAGTCGCTCGAGACCGAAGTCGACATCGTTGAAGGCATGAAGTTCGACCGCGGCTATCTGTCGCCGTACTTCGTGACCAACGCCGAGAAGATGACCGTCGAACTCGACGACGCCTACATCCTGCTGCACGAGAAGAAGCTCTCGGGCCTGCAGTCGATGCTGCCGGTGCTCGAAGCGGTGGTGCAGTCGGGCAAGCCGCTGCTGATCATCGCCGAGGACGTCGAAGGCGAAGCGCTGGCGACCCTGGTGGTCAACCGCCTGCGCGGCGGCCTCAAGGTTTCGGCCGTGAAGGCGCCGGGCTTCGGCGATCGTCGCAAGGCGATGCTGGAAGACATCGCGATCCTGACCGGCGGTCAGCTGATCTCGGAAGACCTCGGCATCAAGCTCGAGACCGTGACGCTGAAGATGCTCGGTCGCGCCAAGAAGGTGGTGATCGACAAGGAGAACACCACCATCGTCGGCGGCGCCGGCAAGAAGCCGGAGATCGAAGCCCGTGTTTCGCAGATCAAGGCGCAGATCGAGGAGACCTCCTCGGACTACGACCGCGAGAAGCTGCAGGAGCGTCTGGCCAAGCTCGCCGGCGGCGTCGCGGTGATCCGCGTCGGCGGCGCGACCGAGGTCGAGGTGAAGGAGCGTAAGGATCGCGTTGATGACGCGATGCACGCCACCCGCGCTGCGGTTCAGGAAGGCATCGTTCCGGGCGGCGGCGTCGCCCTGCTGCGCGCCTCCGAGCAGCTCAAGGGCCTCAAGACCAAGAACGACGACCAGAAGACCGGCGTCGAGATCGTGCGTCGCGCCCTCTCCGCCCCGGCCCGTCAGATCGCCATCAACGCCGGCGAAGACGGCTCGGTGATCGTCGGCAAGGTGCTCGAGAAGGAGCAGTACGCGTTCGGCTTCGACTCGCAGTCGGGCGAATACGGCGACCTGGTCAAGAAGGGCATCATCGATCCGACCAAGGTGGTCCGCACCGCGATCCAGAACGCCGCCTCGGTGGCCGCGCTGCTGATCACCACCGAAGCGATGATCGCCGAACTGCCGAAGAAGAACGCCGGCGGCCCCGCGATGCCCCCGGGCGGCGGCATGGGCGGCATGGACTTCTAATTCCAGCGACCTTCGCAAAGACAATGAAGCCCGGCGGAAACGCCGGGCTTTTTTGTTCGGCTATCGAGTTCCAATCTCTCGTTCGTCATTCCGGGGCGCGCGAAGCGCGAGCCCGGAATCCATACTCGCTGTGCTAGCGGTCAAGCACAGCCGTCGATGCGTTCTTGATTCAGCTTGAACTCCGGTGGTTATGGATTCCGGGTCCGCGAGCTTTCGCCCGCGTCCGGGAATGACGATCTCGAAGATTGGCGCATTTACTTCCAAGAGCGCGCACCATCGCGCGATCCGCGCTACAGAGGGTGCTCCCTCTCACCACCGCCCGAGCGAACGCGTCCATGGCCAAATCAGCAAATTATCTCGACAAGCTTGACGACGCATTGGAAGCGCTCGGCCCGGACGCCATGCTGGTCGAGGAACTCGACGGCTTCGTTGCCGGCCTGCTGCTGTGTCCCGAGCCGATCAAACCCGGCGACTGGCTGCCGGTCGTCTACGATGCCGGCGGTGACGAGGCGTCGCCGTTCACCGATCTGGCGCATGCCAACCGGGTGTTCGCGCTGATCGTGCAGTACTACAACTCCGTGGCCAAAACTCTGTCGGACCACCCCGAGCGCTACCAGCCGCTGCTGCCGGTCGATCCCGACAGCGGCGAATTGGTGTGGCAGGTCTGGATCGACGGCTTCGCGGCAGCGACCGACCTGCGGCCCGAGGCGTGGAGCCGCCTGGACGATGCCGACGAAGCGACGGCGGCCGCGTTCGACGGGCTGCTCGATCTGATCGAGATTGCCGACGCCGAGGCGCACGCCGACGCGGACACTCCGCCCAGCGATCGCCCCGCAATCACCGCGCCGAACTCCGACCAGATCGCCGGCTGGATCCTGACGCTAAACCGCTGGCGCATCGCTCTCGACCCGGCGCCGCGCGAGATCGAATGGGGACCGCCCTCAGCGGCACGCAAAGTCGGCCGCAACGAGCCGTGCCCCTGCGGCTCGGGCAAGAAGTACAAACGCTGCTGCGGGAAGACCTGAAGCACGAGGTGCAGCGGCCGCCGGACGATCGCTCATCCGGCAGCCGCGTTGTCAGCTCAGAACGTGACGCGCAGGTTGGCGCGGACGCCGTGGTCGGAGATGCTGGAGCCGACCTGGCCGGAGTAGTTGACGCTGAGCGCCGTGCTCGGATTGAGCGCGGTGCCGAGGCCGGCTTCGAACACGGCGACGTCCTTCGCCAGCGGAAGACCCGACACCGTGAACGCATTGCCGGTCGCAAACGCGTTCGTGGCGGTCGGGATCACGCTGTTCATCGTGTGCCGCCAGCCGACCATGCCGTTCGCCGTCACGGCGGTGGTGCCGAGCGTCAGCGCACCGTTGGCACGCAGGCCGAGTGTCGAGAACGTGGCATCGACATTATCGCCAGCGCTGCGGAGCGCAGCCGCCCCGCCCCGCTCGGTGAAGCCGGCGGTGTCGAGGCTGACATAAGCAAGACCTGCGAACGGCTGCAGCGCAGCGCGGCCGAGTTCGACGGCGTAACCGACGTCACCATAGACCTGCGTGGTGCGAGCGTTGTAGTCCGCGGTCAGCCGATCCGAGAAGCCGGTCAGCGCCACGGTGCGGCTCGACGACAGATTATGCCAGGCGTGATTGGCGCCGAAGCTAACCGCCAGCGCGTTCCAGGCCCGGCCGCCGTAGATACCGACACTGTAGGTGTCGCCCGTCACCGAACCGCGGCCGCCGTCGAGATTGATCGAGGTCGACCCATAGCCGCCGACCACGCCGAGCCGCAGCGCGTTGAACAATTCGCCATCGGCACCGAACAGCACGCCGCCGGCATTGCGACGCACGTCTGCGGCATTGCCATTGCCATCAGCCTTCGCCCACGAGCCATACGCGCGCGCCCACACGGCCGTATCGGGACCGCGCAGCGCGGACTGCACCTGCTGCGAGGTCGCTTCGCGCACGAACCGGCTGTCGTCGAGCAGCGCTGTCTTGGCCGATGCGAAGGCCTCACCCGAGAGCTGATCGAACGCCGCCCGTGCCGCAGCGTCGGTCGGCGACGCCGCGACGCCGGCACGAAGACCGCCGCCACTCCCCATCGCCTGCAACACGCCCGCGGTAGCGCGCTGATTGGCGGTCAGCGCCACCTCAGTGAAGCCGCGGGTCTGCACCGCCTGCAGATAGACGTTGTTCGGATCGTAGTTGGCGATCAGCGAATAGAACGCCGACACGCTGGTGTCGCCGGTGAGGACGTAGGTGCCGTTGACGCCGCCTGCGGCGGTCAGCACGGTGTAGCGCGCATCCAGCGCGTAAGGCGCAGCGCCATACTTGGTGAGCTTCAGGATCGCGCCAGGCGCAATCGTCGCGGTGCCGCCGACCGCGATCCGGTCCGATACCGTGCTGCCCGGCACCAGTTCGGCATTGTAGGTCGAGCCCGCCGCCTGCTGATAATTGCCGGTCACCGTCAACGTACCGGGGCTATTGCCCGGAGAGATGGTCGAACCAGACAGCATCTGGACCGCACCGACGATGCCCGCCCCCGAGAGCGCCGCCCCGCTATACACCGTGACCGCGGACGTTGCGCTGGTGCTGTTGACCACCATCTGGCCGTCTTTGATCAGCATCGATCCGGTGAATCCGCCGCCGTTGCCGGACAGCGTCAGCGCGCCGGTGCCGGTCTTCTCGATAAAGTTGAAATCGCGGAACTGCCCGGTCGCGCCCACGGACAGCATCGTCAGAGACGCCGACGTGCCGGTGTTGAGAACAAGATAGTTGTCGCCAGTGCCTCCCTGAACCACGCCTTGAATGTTGGACGTGGCGGCATCAAGCACCAGCCTGTTGGTGCCGTTGCCGAACTTGATCGCCGCGCCTCCGCCCGAATTGCTGATCGTGCCGGCATTGCTGATCGTGCTGTTGCCGTTACCCGTGACGATCGCCGCATCAGTCGCCGAGCTCGTCGTGATCGTGCCCGAGTTGACAAGCGAATTGGTCGTGCCGTCGAGATTGACGCCGACGCCGGTCGCGGTGACGGCACCGCTATTGCTGACGTTGATAGCACCGTTCGCCGTGGAGGCGACAATGCCCTGGGCCGCCGTGATCGAACCAGACTGTGTGATGGTGATGCCGCCGCCCGCCGAGCTGGCGGAGATTCCGGCTTGATCCGCCTGGACAACCGCACCCTGCTGGTTATCGATCGTCGTCTGACCGAAAGTTCCGACCTTGGTATAGATGCCGTGATGCCCGCCGTCGCCGAGATCGGCGTGGCCGGTGTTGTCACGCGCGATGGCGGTGCCGCTGTTCACGATCGTGGTGTCGCCGCTCTCCGACCACGACAACAGGGCGGAATCGTCGTTGGCGGTCACAGTGCCGCTGTTTGTTATCGAGGCCGGGCCACTATTCGACCAAGCGACGAGACCTTGCCGATAGGTGCTCTCGACGGTGCCGGAGTTCTCGATCGATGCCAAGCCGTTGTAGGCGATCGCGCGCGCACCAGCGAGGGCCGAGCTCACCCAACCGGAATTGACGATGTTGACCGTCCGCGGGGTGGCGCCGCCGAAGTTGCCGTCGGCGTAAAGCCCCCGCGCCTGCGTCGAAGTGACATTACCGCGATTGATCAGGGTGACGGTGCCGTCATGTGTCGTCAGAGTGATGCCATCCTGGCCCACACCGTTGGCTATGACGGTGCCAGCGTTGTCGACGGAGAGGTTCCCTGACGTGGTGTTTCGCAGCCAGACCGCCCCCATATCCTGGTCGGACCGCAGCGTCACAGCCGATCCGATGAAAACTGACAAATTGGCATTACTCCGGTTCGTCTCCCACGCGAATGCCGGGTAGTTGGTTCGGTAGACATTAGTCGCGCCGAGCACATTGACCGTGACGTCCACAAGACCGGTAGCGCTCCCGGACGGATAGACGTCGATGCCGCCGGACGTCACCGAGTCGAGAGTGATGGACGACGCACCCGCGATCGGAGTCGCGGAGACGAGCGAATTGTCACACTGATTCAGAATCACGTTTCCCGAGACGCTGCACGCGGCTTGAGCGGCGGACCAACTGGACATCGCGCCGACCAACAGCGGCGTGAGAGCGGTCGAGATCAGCAGACGGCGAGCCGGGGAAGTGGCGAGCCGTGCCTTCCACCAGATAGAATCGCGAGCCGCCATAGTACCTCCAGTCGATCTGCTTGTGGGTCATTTACCAGCCGGCCCATCGAAGCCCTGCTGTCGCCGATATGTTGGGAAGGCGGTGCCGAATGTCGGAAACGGCACCGCCTTTGATTGCTGATCAGAACGTGACGCGGAGGTTCGCGCGGACGCCGTGGTCGGAGATGCTGGAGCCGACCTGGCCGGAGTAGTTGACGCTGAGCGCCGTGCTCGGATTGAGCGCGGTGCCGAGGCCGGCTTCGAACACGGCGACGTCCTTCGCCAGCGGAA
>NZ_QTKI01000268.1:0-6580 GCF_010820945.1 Rhodopseudomonas sp. BR0C11 | reverse complement strand
GGTCTATTCCAAGCTGAAGAACAAGTTCTCAGGCGTCGACATCGTACCCGAAGTGGTGCGGTTGGCGGCGATGAACTTGTATTTGCACGGCATCACCGGGGCTGACTCCATCGTCGAGCAGAAGGATGCGCTGCTCGGCATCGGTGGTAAGACCTACGACGTGGTGCTGACCAATCCGCCGTTTGGCAAGAAGCAGAGCTACCGCATCGTCCGCGACGACGGCGAGATCGATTCCGAGCGTGAGGATTACGACCGACAGGACTTTTTCGTCACCACGTCGAACAAGCAGCTCAACTTCCTCCAGCACATCATGACGGTGCTGGCGCCGAACGGCGAAGCGGCCGTGGTGCTGCCCGACAACGTGCTGTTCGAGGGCGGCGCCGGCGAGACCATTCGGCGCCGGCTGTTGCAGAACTTCGACTTCCACACCCTGCTGCGGCTGCCGACCGGCATCTTCTACAAGCAGGGCGTCAAGGCGAACGTGCTGTTCTTCGACAAGAAGCCGCCGTCTGAGACCGCCTCCACCAAGGAGCTTTGGATTTACGACCTGCGGACCAACCAGCGCTTCACCTTGAAGGAGCGCCCGATGGTCCGCGCCGATCTCGACGACTTCGTCGCCTGCTACCGATCGGGCCGCCGCGCCGAGCGCACCGAAACCCAGAAGTTTCGGCGCTACCCGCTCGACGCCCTGCTGGCGCGCGACAAGGTCAATCTCGACATCTTCTGGCTCAAGGACGACACCCTCGACGACCCCGACCTGCTGCCGCCGCCCGACGAAGTCGCCGCTGAGATCGTCGAAAGCCTGGAGACGGCACTGGAGCGCTTCCGGAACGTGTCGAAGGCGCTGGGGGAGGGGCCGGCTTGAGCCAACCGTCGCTCCGCGGCGCGTCGTCCACGCTGGCCCTCGAACCGACTTGACAAAATTCCTAATATGACTATAATCCGCTTTGTCCTGTCCACGGGGGCGCTTCGCGAGGCGTCGTTGAGTGGGACAGATCATCGGCCGGGAGGCTGGCCGGTGAGGGTCGGCGAAGTCGCACTGCGCGGCATCGTCCGGCCGGATGCGGCGTCCTGCGCGGTGTGGTTCGCAGCCACGTCGTCCGGGAAGTCGAGGGTCGCCGTCCGCCGCTACTACGAGCGGCTGCCGCTTCAAGAGGCTGGACGGGTCGAGTAGAGGCCGGGGAAAGCCCGCAAGCTCGCTCGGTCCCGGAAGCACGGTCCTTCGGCTCAAAACTCGCCGCGGTGGGCGCGCCGACGAGGCGTCGCGCGATGGTTCGCAGCCATCGCGATCAGCACCACCCTTTGCGCCGACCGGCGCGCCCCCACCCCTCGCTGCGCAGCGACGGGTGCACGGCTCGGACGCATCAGGCGCCGCGAGAACGAAGCGACGTGGCTGTTTGACAAGTGAGCGGGAAGGTCCCCCGAGCGAGGCGCGGCTTGGCGCTTACTTCCCATCCTCCAGGATCATCGTCGCGCCCTTCTCGGCGATCATGGCGGTGGGGGTGTTGGTGTTGCCGGAGGTGATCGTCGGCATGATCGAGGCGTCGACGATGCGCAGGCCGTCGAGGCCGTGGAAGCGAAGGCGTTCGTCGACCACCGCGAGCGGATCGTCGGCGCGGCCCATCTTGGCGGTGCCGACGGGATGGAAGATCGTGGTGCCGATATCGCCGGCGGCTTTGGCGAGCGAGGCGTCGTCGTCGCCGACCGACGGGCCGGGCAGATACTCCTCGGGATGATACGTCGCCAGCGCCTGCTGCTTCATCAGCCGCCGCGTCACGCGGATCGCATCGGCTGCGACGCGGCAGTCTTCGGCGGTCGACAGATAGTGCGGCGCGATCGACGGCGCGGCGTCGAGCGCGGTCGAATTCAGCTTGATCTCGCCGCGCGAGGTCGGCCGCAGGTTGCAGGCACTGACGGTGATCGCCGGGAAGCGATGCAGCGGATCGCCGAACTTGTCGAGCGACAGTGGCTGCACGTGGAACTGGATGTTGGCGCGCTCCTGATGTGGATCGGAGCGGGTGAAGATGCCGAGCTGCGACGGCGCCATGGTCAGCGGCCCGCGCCGGCGCAGCGCGTAGTCGAGTCCCATCCAGGCGCGGCGCGGCAGCGAGTGATAGATCTCGTTCAACGTGCGGCCGCCGCTGACCTTGTAGATCGCGCGCTGCTGCAGGTGGTCCTGCAGGTTGCGGCCGACGCCGGGGCGATCGAGCACCGGTTCGATGCCGAGCGGCTTCAGCCATTCGGCCGGGCCGATGCCGGAGCGATGCAGCACCTGGATCGAGCCGATCGCGCCGGCGCACAGCACCACCTCGCGGCGGGCGCGGGCTTCGATCGGCACGCCGTTTTGCAGGAAGCGGACGCCGACCGCGCGGCCGTTCTCGACCAGCACGCGGTCGACCACCACATTGGTTTCGAGCCGCAGGTTGGAGCGGTGCAGGGCAGGCTTGAGAAAGCCACGCGCCGACGACCAGCGCCGTCCGCGCTTCTGATTGACGTGGAAGTAGCCGACGCCCTCGTTGTCGCCGGTGTTGAAATCGGCGCTGCGCGGGATTCCCATCTCGCAGGCCGCGTTCGCGACCGCATCGAGGATCGGCCATGACAGCCGCGCCGCCTCGATCCGCCAGCCGCCGCCGGCACCGTGATGCTCGCTGTCGCCGAGGAAGTGGTCTTCGAGCCGGCGGAACACCTTGCGGACGTCATCCCAGCCCCAGCCGGTGAGGCCGAGCTGGCGCCAATGGTCGTAGTCGGCGGCCTGGCCGCGCATCGAGATCATTGCGTTGATCGCCGAGGAGCCGCCGATCACCTTGCCGCGCGGATAGGCCAATGACCGACCATTCAGGCCCGGCTCGGGCTCGGTCTTGAACATCCAGTCGGAGCGCGGATTGCCGATCGCGAACAGATAGCCGACCGGAATGTGAAACCAGATCCAGTTGTCGCGGCCGCCGGCTTCGAGCAGCAGCACCTTCCGGCTCGGATCGGCGGACAGGCGGTTGGCGACGATGCAACCTGCGGTGCCCGCGCCCACCACGATGGTGTCGAATTCGCCTTCGATCCGTGCCGTCATCGAGTCCGCCCGTGCATTTTGTCGTTGCGCAGAGGCTTAGCGCCGCGGGCCGGCGCTGTACAGTTGCCGGAGCGGGACGGGGCGGTTAGCCTGCAGGCTTCGATAACTGGAGCCGCATCGTCTCATGCCCGTGATCAACCGCGTCGCCGATCTGCAGCCCGACATCGCGGCCTGGCGCCGTACGCTGCATCAGCAGCCGGAGCTGATGTACGACGTCGAAGGCACCGCGGCGTTCGTCGCCGAGCGCTTGCGGGAATTCGGCTGCGACGAGGTCGTCACCGGGCTCGGCCGCACCGGCGTGGTCGGCGTGATCCGCGGCGCTCGCCCGGCCGGCACCGGCGATCTTAAGGCGATCGGGCTGCGCGCCGACATGGACGCGCTGCCGATCGTCGAGGCGACCGGATTGCCCTATGCCTCCAAGGTGCCCGGCAAGATGCACGCCTGCGGCCACGACGGCCACACCGCGATGCTGCTCGGCGCAGCGCGTTATCTTGCCGAGACCCGCAACTTCGCCGGCGATGCGGTGATGATCTTCCAGCCGGCAGAGGAGGGCGGTGCCGGCGCCGCGGCGATGATCGATGACGGCCTGATGGAGCGGTTCGGCATCGATCAGGTCTATGGCATGCACAACGGTCCCGGCATTCCGGTCGGCGCCTTTGCCATCAGCCCTGGGCCGGTGATGGCGGCGACCGACGCGATCGACATCCGCATCGAAGGCCATGGCGGCCACGCCGCGCGGCCGCATCTGTGCGTCGATCCGGTGCTGGCGGGCGCGCAACTGATCACCGCGCTGCAGGGCATCGTCTCGCGCAACGTCGATCCGTTTGAAGCCGCGGTGTTGTCGATGTGCGAATTCCACGCCGGCAACGCCCGTAACGTGATCCCGCAATACGCCGAGCTGAAGGGCACGGTGCGAACGATGACGGCCGAGGTGCGCGACATGGTCGAGCAGCGGGTGCGCGACGTCGTCGCTGGTGTCGCCCAGGTGACCGGCACCAGGATCGAGCTCACCTACGAGCGCGGCTATCCGGTGCTGGTCAACCACATGGCGGAGACCGACGTGGCGATCCAGGTCGCGCGCGACATTGCCGGCGAGTCCAATGTGGTGCCGCTGCCGCCGCTGATGGGCGCTGAGGACTTCGCCTATATGCTGGAGAAGCGGCCGGGCGCGTTCGTGTTCATCGGCAACGGCGACAGCGCCGGGCTGCATCACCCCGCCTACGACTTCAACGACGAGGCGATCGTGTACGGCACCTCGTACTGGGTGCGGCTGGTCGAGACGCAACTGGCGGCGTGAGTGCGGCATCGACTAATTGAGGCGATGAGGTTCTTTGACGAGCGCACGGACCTCATCCTGAGGAGCCCGGCGAAGCCGGGCGTCTCGAAGGATGAGGCAGCGCGTGACTCGCGGCGCATGGTTCGAGACGGCGCTTCGCGCCTCCTCACCATGAGGTTTTGTCTGCTGTGAGGGCTGCAGAGCGCCACCCCCGAACCGATCGGAAACAGAACGGTCCTAGAACTGCGTACGCAGTCGTGTGGCGATCAGGTGGACTGGGCCGCGGTCGCGGTTGAAGGCCGGGTTGGCGACGAACTGATAGTCCGCGGTCAGCCGCCACGAATACACCGGCAGGCTGTAATAGGCTTCGAACACCTTTTCGTCGCCCGGGTTGGGCAGGCGGCCATCGCCGATGATCGCCGTCAAGCCGCCGGCGTCGAGATACGCGATCCGCGACGCCGAGATGTGGTTGAGCAGGCCGCCGATGCCGATGGTGTCGTCGGCGCGGCCCCACATCCGTCCCGACAGCGACAGGCCGGCCGAAACCGTGCGATCGGAATCGGTGAACGCGTTGGTCTCGAGGTTCGGGCTGCTGAAGCCGGCGCGCGCGAACATGCCGATGTCGGTGGTGAGCTGCTGCTCCAGGCTGGCGGACAGGCCGGTCTTGGAGGTGTAGCGGCGCACGTCGGCGATGCTCGGTGTGGTGCCGGTGGCCTGCGCGGCGCGGACCGCATCGGTGAAGTTGCCGAGCCGGGCGCGGTTGAGGAAGCCGGTGACCAGCACCTTGCCGGCAAGGCCCCACAGCTCGTGGCGATGTTCAAGTTCGCCGATCAGCTGGAACTGGCCGAAGCTGGAATCAAGATCGGTGCTGTTCGGCGTCTGCGGCAGATCGAACACGCCGCCGCGCACCGTCCAGGCGCCGGTGTACCACTCCACCGCGGTGCCGTAGGTGAACGCCCAGGCATCGGCCGCGTAGTCGAAGGTCAGCGCGTCGGCGAGGCCCCAGTTGAGGAAGTCGACGCGTGGGTCATGGGCGTATTTGTTGACGTCGAAGATGTCGCCGACCGAGAACTTGCCGGCGGTGATCACGATCCGCTCGGCGGATTGCTTGCCGGCGAACTGGTTCGGCCCGCCCTGCACGGTCTCGACCGCGCCGCCGAGATCGAGCGTCTGGCGGACGAAATAGCGCGGCACCCGTGCATACGGATAGTTGGCGCCGACCTTGTAGGACTCCGCGCTTGGGAACGACGCGATGCCGAAGGTGCCGCTGAGGCCGAACCCCTGATTGATCTCCGGATTGACCCAGAACTCGGCGCCGTCCCACAGCTTGGCGCCGATGTAGAGCGTGGCGTCGAAGGTCTCGCGCGCCTGGTTGGGGGCGAGGCTGTTGGCGCCGCTATACGGCGAGCGGAAGCCGGGCGCGTATTGCCAGGTGAAGGTGCTCTGGCCATGCACCGCGAAGCGCTCCAGCTCCAGCGCATCGATGCCCTTGGTGAACACGTCGGACTTGGTCAGGTCCTCGCCGAGCCGATAGTTCAGGCCGAGCCGGACCGCATGCGTCAGCACGTCGGACGACACGCTCTGGCCGGCGATCGGAAAGCTGACGGTGCCGGAGCCGAACCCGGTCGCCAGATATTCGGCGCGCGCGCTCCAGGCCGGCGACAGTGGCACGTCCACGCCGGCGCCGGCGGCCCAGCCGAGCCGCCACAGCAGCGCGGTCTCCTGCTGCGCGAGCGCGGGATCCGGCGGCCAGCGCAGCCGGTCGTAGCTCCAGGCAAAGCCGGCGGTGACGTAAGGCAGCCAGCCGCCAAACGCGTAGCCGACCCGGCCACGCACGGTGCCGCCGAGCAGCGCCTGATGGTCGTGGCCGCCGACCGTGCCCGACGGCAGGGTGTTGCCGGTATTACCGCCGAGGGTGTTCGGCGAATTGAGGTCGGCCTCGATGCCGATCAGCCAGCGCGACGGCAGCATCCAGTTGTAGCCGGCCTGCAGCCCGATCACGTAGCTGCCGGTGCCTTTGAACAGCTGAAAGGCGTCGAACAGGTCGATCGAGCCGCTGCCGCCGGCGGGGGTGGAGCTCCAGTTGGAGTGACCGGCCACGGCGCTGAAATGCGAGCCGATATAGAACCCGCTCCAGTCGAACACCGCGCGCGCGGCCTCCGGCGCCTTGCGCGCGAGATCGGCCGCGCCGGCGGGCGCGGCGCAGACCGTGGCGGCAGCGAGGATCGGAAAGAGCAGAA
>NZ_QTKI01000267.1:0-6581 GCF_010820945.1 Rhodopseudomonas sp. BR0C11 | reverse complement strand
CGCCCCCAGACCACCTTCGGTGACGGTGGCCTTGACGCTGCCGACCGCGTAACCGCCGGTGAAGTAGGCGACCGCCGGGCCGCGCACGAGGCCGACGCGGCCGCGGACGGTGCCGAACCAGTCGAGCTTCTGGTTGTAGTTGGTGGCGAGGCCGTTGAGCGAGGTGTAACCGTCGCTGGCGCCGCTGCCCTGGATGTCGGCTTCGAGGCCGAGCAGCATCGGGCCGAGGAACGAGCCGAGCTGCCAGTTGTAGCCGATCTGGCCGCCACCGATCACGCCCTGCGGCTGCAGGTAGGTGGTGTTCAGCGAGGCGCCGCCAGGATAGGCGTGGGTCTGCAGGTTGCGGCCGAGGCCGACGCCGACGTTGGCGCCGATGTAGAAGCCCGTCCAGTCATAGACGGCGGCAACCGGGGCCTTCAGGTACGGAGCCTTGACGGCGAGATCGGCCGCTTGGGCGCTGACGGCGGCGGTGCCAGCCAGCACGACGCCGGCGAAAATACGTTTCATGGACGGGTATCCCCTCTTAAACCTGCGCGAACATTACGGGGACGGCATCGAGTCGTCTGTACCCGGGCGGCCACACCGGCCGAAAATCGCGGGTAAACGATTGATTGACGCGGTAAATCCCGGTTTTCAAAGTTCCGGGGTGCGGCGACGAGTCGCCCTCCATTTGCCCGCCGCGCGGCAGAAATCTCGCCCCTTGCGCGTATTCGGCGATAATTCAATCGGTTGATGGGTTGCGCGGCTTTCCGCCTCTGCCCAGGATGGCGCCGCCGCAGAAGCGCACAGCGCCGCGGCCGAACAAGAACCGGTCGTTTCGAGCCGGCACATCCAAGGGGAGAGAAACTCGATGAATTTGCGCACCAGCTCCGTCCGCACGTCCGTGGCGGCGATCGCGGCGGTGATGTTGACCGCGGGGGCGGCGACGGCGGCGGACAAGAAATACGATCCGGGCGCCAGCGACACCGAAATCAAGATCGGCCAGACCGTTCCGCATTCCGGCCCGGGCTCGCTCTACGGCGTGCTCGGCCGCGTTGGTGAAGCCTATTTCCAGATGCTGAACGAGAAGGGCGGCATCAACGGCCGCAAGGTCAAGTTCATCACCCTGGACGACTCCTACAGCGCGCCGAAGGCGGTGGAAGCGACCCGCCGGCTGGTCGAGCAGGAGGAAGTGCTGGCGCTGTACGGTTCGCTCGGCACCGCGCCCCAGACCGCGGTCCATAAGTATCTGAATTCCAAGAAGGTTCCGCAGCTGCTCCTGAACACCGGGGCGTCGAAGTGGAACGACCCGAAGAACTTCAAATGGACCATGGCGGGCCTGCCGCTGTACCCGACCGAGGCCCGCATTCTCGCCAAGCACGTCGTCGCGGTGAAGCCGGACGCCAAGGTCGCGATCCTGTACCAGAACGACGATTTCGGCCGTGACTTCCTGGCCCCGTTCAAGAAGGTGCTGGAAGAGGCCGGAGGCAAGGCCAAGGTGGTGGCGGAAGCCAGCTACGACCTGACCGAGCCGACGATCGATTCGCAGATCATCAACCTGTCGAAGTCCGGCGCCGACGTGTTCTTCAACATCACCACCGGCAAGGCGACCTCGCAGTCGATCCGCAAGATCGCCGAGATCGGCTGGAAGCCGCTGCACCTGCTGTCGGCGGGGTCGACCGGCCGCTCGATCCTCAACGCAGCCGGGCTCGACAATGCCAAGGGTATCGTTGCGGTTCGCTACTCGAAGGAAGTCGGCGTGCCGCGCTTCGAGAACGATCCGGACGTCAAGGCGTTCGAGGAACTGCGCGCCAAGTACCTGCCCAACGTCGACAAGGACAACACGATTGCGTACGCGGGCTATGGCCAGGCCGTGACGATGGCCGAGATCCTGCGTCGCTGCGGCGATAACCTGACCCGTGAAAACGTGATCAAGCAGGCGACCTCGCTGAAGGGCTTCCACTCGCCCTACTTCCTCGACGGCATCGACTACAGCTACACGCCGGAGGACTACACCCCGATGAAGACCCTCTACATCGCCACCTTCAACGGCACCGATTGGGACATCTCGGAGAAGCCGTTCACGGAGTAACAGCCACGCGTGCTGTGATGACCCCGGCCAAGCGGAAGCGCGGCCGGGGTTTTCGTTACGGCGTGGGGCCCTCAAGGGTGAGAAGCATCGCGTCAGTCAGGCGTCTCGATGCGGCAGAGACTGGCAGGCGGCGGGCATTTCTCGCGCCCAACCTCGACCGCCGCACGGCGAATGCCTAGCTTGGCGGGGTGAGCGTCGCCGATTCTTCCTCCGATTTGCTGCCTGACCGGTTCCGCCGCTGGTTCGCCGAACGCGGCTGGGCGCCGCGCGACCATCAGCTCGCCCTGCTGGAAAAGGCACAGGCGCAACGCTCCGCCCTGCTGATCGCGCCGACCGGTGCCGGCAAGACGCTGGCCGGCTTTCTGCCAACCTTGGTGGAACTGTCCTCTTCGAACTCGCTTGCGGGGAGAGGTCGGCTTGTCGGCAATGCCGCCAAGCCGGGTGAGCGGGCTGATGAGGTTCAACTGGTCGAGCCAGCGTTGCTTGCCGAGACGCCCCCTCGTCCCGCGCAGCAAGCCAGCCTTGCCGCGCCACCTTCTCCCCGCGCGCGGGGAGAAGGAATGGTCCCGCGCAGTGGCGGGCTCCATACGCTCTACATCTCGCCGCTCAAGGCGCTTGCGGTCGACATCGCGCGCAACCTCGAGACGCCGATCGCGGAGATGAAGCTACCGATCCGGGTCGAGACCCGCACCGGCGATACACCGGTGTCGCGGCGGACGCGGCAGCGGCGCAATCCGCCGGACATTCTGCTGACCACGCCGGAACAGCTCGCGCTGCTGCTCGCTTCCGATGATGCGCCCTATCTGTTCGGCTCCTTGCGGCGCATCGTGCTCGACGAACTGCACGCGCTGGTGACGTCGAAGCGCGGCGATCTGCTGTCGCTCGGCCTTGCCCGGCTGTGGCGGATCGCGCCGCAGCTCCGCGCCATCGGTCTGTCGGCGACAGTGGCCGATCCCGACGAACTCGCCCGCTTCCTGGTGCCGCAGCCGGATGGCCAGGCTGTCTCGGCCGACATCGTCGTCGCCACCGGCGCAGCGCCGCCGATTGTCGAGATGCTCGACACCAAGGAGCGGTTGCCATGGGCCGGGCACTCCGCACGCCACGCGTTGCCGGAGATCTACGACCTGATCCGGCGCAACACCACGACGCTGGTGTTCGTCAACACCCGCAGCCAGGCCGAGATGCTGTTCCAGGAGCTTTGGCGGATCAACGACGACAACCTCGCGATCGCGCTGCATCACGGTTCGCTCGATGTCGGCCAGCGCCGCAAGGTCGAGGATGCAATGGCGGCGGGGCGCTTGCGCGGGGTTGTTTGTACCTCGTCGCTCGATCTCGGCGTCGACTGGGGCGACGTCGATCTGGTCGTCAATGTCGGCGCGCCGAAAGGCTCGTCGCGGCTGATGCAGCGCATCGGCCGTGCCAATCACCGCATCGACGAAGCCTCACGCGCCGTGCTGGTGCCGGCCAATCGTTTTGAAGTGCTCGAATGCGCTGTTGCGATCGAGGCGGTGGCCGAGAATGCGCAAGACACCCCACCGCAGCGCAAGGGGGCGCTCGACGTGTTGGCGCAGCACATCCTCGGATGTGCCTGCGGCGAGCCGTTCTTCGCCGATGATCTTTTCGCGGAGATTCGCAGTGCAGCGCCCTATGCGGGTCTGTCGCGTGCCGACTTCGACGACACGCTCGATTTCGTCGCCAGCGGCGGCTACGCGCTGAAAAGCTACGAGCGCTTTGCCCGCATCAAGCAAGACAAACAGGGCCGCTGGCGCGTCGCCAATCCGAAGGTGCGGCAGAGCTATCGGCTCAACGTCGGCACCATCGTCGAAGAGGCGATGCTGAAGGTGAAGCTGGTGCGCTCGTCGCGCGCCAAGGGGGGCGGCACCACCGGCGCGATCGCGCGCGGCGGCCGGATGCTCGGCCAGATCGAAGAGGGGTTCATCGAAGGGCTGACGCCCGGCGACACCTTCGTGTTCGGCGGCGAGGTGGTGCGCTACGAGGCGCTGATGGAGGATCAGGTCTACGTCTCGCGCGCGCACGACAAGGACGCGCGGGTGCCGTCCTATATGGGCGGGAAATTTCCGCTCTCGACCTATCTGGCCGAGCGGGTCCGCGGGCTGCTCGCCGACAAGCGGGCATGGAAGGGCTTGCCGGATCAGGTGCGCGACTGGCTGGCGCTACAGGCCAAGGCGTCGCAGGTACCTGATCGGCGCGAACTGGTGATCGAGACATTCCCGCGCGCCGCTAAGTATTATCTGGTCTGCTATCCGTTCGAGGGCCGGCTCGCCCATCAAACGCTCGGCATGCTGCTGACGCGGAGGCTGGAACGCGCCCGCGCGCGGCCGCTCGGTTTCGTCGCCAACGAATACGCGCTCGCGGTGTGGGGGCTCAGCGACATGTCGCAGATGATCCGGCAGGGCCGGCTCGATCTCGATGCGCTGTTCGATCCGGACATGCTCGGCGACGATCTCGAAGCCTGGCTTGCGGAGTCGGCGCTGATGAAGCGCACCTTCCGCAATTGCGCGATCATTTCCGGCCTGATCGCACGGCGCTTCGCCGGCGAAGAGAAGTCGCGGCGACAGGTGCTGTTTTCAACCGACCTCGTTTACGACGTCCTCAATAAGCATCAGCCCGACCATGTGCTATTGCGCGCCGCCCGCGCCGACGCCGCCACCGGGCTGCTCGATTTGCGGCGGCTGAGTGATATGCTGATGCGAATCAACGGGCGCATCGTCCACAAGGAACTCGACCGGGTGTCGCCACTCGCGGTGCCGGTGATGCTGGAAATCGGCCGGGAAGCCGTGTACGGCGAGGCCTCCGACGTCCTGCTCGCCGAAGCTGCCGACGACTTGGTCCGCGAGGCGATGGGCTGATGTCTTCTCCCTCCCCTCGCGCGGGACGCTCGGGGTGGGGGCACGGCTCGTAGGATGGGTTGAGCGCAAGCGAAACCCATCGCGCACGGGCTTGAACTTGCGGCACTGAACTGATGGGTTTCGCTGAGCTCAACCCATCCTACGGGGACTCGTTTGCTGGCCGGCCGCACATCCTACGAACCCGATCCCGCACCAGCCGTCACCATCGCCGGTGCGACCTTCGTCGCCGATCTGGCGGGCGCGCTGTATTGGGAAGACGAGCGGCTGCTGGTCGTCTCCGATCTGCATCTCGAAAAAGGCTCGAGCTTCGCGATGCGCGGCGTGCTGCTGCCGCCTTACGACACGGTGGCGACGCTCGGACGGCTCGGCGCGGTGATCGCGCGGTTCAATCCGGCCACCGTGATCGCGCTCGGCGACAGCTTCCACGACCGCGACGCTCATGGCCGGCTGTCGCCCGCCAATCGAGACATCCTCACCGCGCTGCAGGCGCGGCGCGACTGGATCTGGATTTCCGGCAATCACGATCCGGACCTGCCGTCCGATCTCGGCGGCAGCGTTGCGGCCGAGGTGGCGGTCGGTGCCGTCGCGTTCCGCCACGAGCCGACCGGCGCCTGCGGTGAGATCGCCGGCCACCTGCATCCGAAGGCGCGGGTCAGCCGCCGCGGCCGCAGCATCGAGCGGCGCTGCTTTGCCGGCGACGGAACGCGTGTGGTGATGCCGGCGTTCGGCGCCTATACGGGTGGGCTGAACATTCGCGATGCAGCGTTCGCGAGACTGTTCGGTGGTGCGGCTTTC
Source organism: Rhodopseudomonas sp. BR0C11 (assembly GCF_010820945.1). Classification (NCBI taxonomy): domain Bacteria; kingdom Pseudomonadati; phylum Pseudomonadota; class Alphaproteobacteria; order Hyphomicrobiales; family Nitrobacteraceae; genus Rhodopseudomonas; species Rhodopseudomonas sp. BR0C11. Next base: position 845 of record NZ_QTKI01000267.1, on the reverse strand, counting down.
ACCGCCCACGTGCTCGGCGACAACCGCCTCCACGCCATCGCCGCCTCGCGGTGTTGCTGATCCTAGAACTCTCCACGAGTCATTCCGGGTTCGCGCTACGCGCGCCCCGGAATGACGACGAGAAGAATTCTCACGCCGCCTTGGTGTGAACCTCCTCGCAAAATTCGGCGAGCCTGTCGGCCAGCCGCAACGTCGCCGGGCTGGCTTGCGGGGCGGCGATCAGCGCGAGCTCGGTGCGTTCGATCGGTGGGAAGCCATCGCGCGCGGTGAGTTTGCGATGATCGGCCTGAATTGAAATCTCCGACAGGATCGACAGGCCGAGCCCGGCCGCGACTGCGGCCTGGATTCCAGCAAGGCTCGAGCTCGTATAGGCCATGTGCCAGCGCCGGCCCGCGGCTTCGATTGCGTGGATCGCACGGCGCCGATACAGGCAGCCGCCGGGAAAGAAGATCAGCGGCACCGAGCTGGCCTTGGGGTTGCACGGGTGGCTCTTGCTGTTCACCCAGTAAACGCGCTCCGGCCACGCCGCGACCGCGCCGGTGCCGCCCGCTTCGCGCTTGAGCAGCACGAGATCGAGATCGCCGCGTTCGAGATCGCGCTTCAAATTCAGGCTCTGATCGGCGCGGACATCGAGCCGCAGGCCGGGACGGGCGCGCGAGAAATTGCCGAGCAGCCGCGGCAGCCTGTACAGCGCGAAGTCTTCCGGAATCCCGAGCCGCACCGCGCCCTCGGTGCTCGGCCGCCCGACCACATCGCGTGCCTCTTCGGCGAGTGCGAGCCGGCGTCGTGCGTAGGACAACAGCCGCCCGCCCGCCTCGGTCGGCCGCCCGCCCTTGCCGCCGCGG
>NZ_QTKI01000266.1:0-6585 GCF_010820945.1 Rhodopseudomonas sp. BR0C11 | reverse complement strand
ATCCTGTGGCTGATGCGGCGTTGGCCGGACGTCACGCTAGGGCTGGCGACGCTGCTTTATGCCGCGACCTGGCAGTTCGACCTGCATCTGACCGCGTATCCGAGCGGTGCCTGGGTGTTCAATCCGTACGCCTGGCAGCTGCTGTTCGTGTTCGGCGCCTGGTGCGCGATGGGCGGCGCCAAGCGGCTGTCGCGGGTGCTGGCGTCGAGAGTCACGCTTTGGCTGGCGGCTGCTTATCTGGTGGCGGCGTTCTACGTCACGCTGACCTGGTACACGCCGCAATTGTTCCACACCCTGCCGAAATGGCTCGAGCAGTGGATGTACCCGATCGACAAGCCGAACCTCGACGTGTTGCGTTTCGCGCACTTCCTGGCGCTGGCGGCCCTGACGGTGCGGTTCATTCCGCGCGACTGGCCGGCCTTAAGCTCGCCCTGGTTGCGGCCCTTGATCCTGTGCGGCCAGCACTCGCTCGAGATCTTCTGCATTGGCATCTTTCTCGCTTTCGCCGGCTATTTCATCCTGGCGGAAGTCTCCGGCGGCGCGGTGCTGCATTTCTTCGTCAGTGTGACAGGGATTTGCATCATGTCTGCCGCTGCGTGGCTCTTCTCGTGGTACAAGAATGTGGCGAGCAAGGCCGGGTCGCGGACACCACCGGACGCCGACCTCGCGGGAGGCGATGCAGCATGAAGGCCGTGGCGATGGCCGGCTTGAAGTGGATGGTGGCCGTGGCGCTGCTCACGGCGGTCGGCTTGTCGCCCCGCGCAGCCGTCGCCGAGGATGCTCCCACCTGTGTTCCGCCAGCCTATCTGCTGGCCAGCGAAGCCAAGCTGAAGGGCGTTGCCGCTGCGCTGAAGACCACCCACAAGCTCGACATCCTGGTGGTCGGCAGCCGCTCCTCCACCATCCTGTCGGCCGAAAACAGCTCCTATCCCGGCCGGTTGCAGACCCTGCTGCGCGACCGTTTCCCGGGCGTGACGATCAACGTGATGGTCGAGATGCGGCCGAAGCGCACCGCCGCCGACATTGCCACTGGGCTGGCGGCGCTGGTCGCCGAACGCAAGCCGGTGCTGGTGATCTGGCAGACCGGCACGTTCGACGCGATCCGCTCGATCGACCCGGACGATTTCCGCACCGCGTTGGGGCAGGGCATCGATGCGGTGAAGCAGGCCGGCTCTGACATCATCTTGATGAATTTGCAGTATAGTCCCCGCACCGAGACCATGATCAATCCGGCGCCATATCTCGACGCGATGCGGGTGGTGGCGCAGGAACACGACGTCCCGCTGTTCGACCGCTTCTCTCTGATGCGCCACTGGAACGAGACGGGCGAATTCGATCTGTTCAGCCCGGCGCCGGGGATTGATCTGGCGCTGCGCGTGCACAATTGCCTGGCGCGCGCGCTGATGGCATTCGTCATCGAGGCTGCGCAGACCGATCCGGCGGAGGCAAGGACCCAGCGTTAATGAGAGTTTCCGGCCCTTTGAGATCGGCCGCCGTCGCGGCGTTTTTGGCGACGGCGTCCCTCCTGATCGCTCCTCCGCAAAGCTTCGCGCAGACCCCATCGGAGCCTGTCACGCCAGCCGCCGAGGCGGCGCCGATCGTGGCGCCCGGCGAGGGCGAGGTTGATGTTTCTACGCTCGAGCGCAAGAAAACCGTCGCGGGCGCCGCGCTCGACAAGATTAAAGATGTCGCCAAGCAGGCCGGCGACATCCTCGGCCGCGTGCCCTGCCTGCCGCCGAAGGGCGGCGCCAAGTCGATCGGAGCTTTGCCGCGGGTGGCGCGCAAGCTGGCCGATCACCGCCCGGTGGTGATCGTGGCGTTCGGCTCGTCCTCCACCCAGGGCTACGGTTCGACGTCGCCGGCCTTCAATTATCCGAACCGGCTGGCGGCGCAGCTCCGCCGCCATTACCCGGCCTCCGACATCACCGTGGTCAACAGCGGCAAGGGCGGCGAAGACGCGCCCGAAATGATGCGGCGGCTGAAGTCGACGGTGCTGGATGCCAAGCCCGATCTGGTGATCTGGCAGGTCGGCACCAACGCGATCCTGCGCAATCTCGATCCGGCCGACACCGGCAAGCTGGTCGACGACGGCATCAAGGCGATCCAGTCCGCCGGCGCCGATATCGTGCTGGTCGATCCGCAATACGTGCCGCGCGTCAACGAGCGCGGCGAGAACGCCGGCAAGATGATCAAGGCGCTCGGCCGGCTCGCCGAGTTGCGCCGCGTCGGCATCTTCCCGCGGTTCGAAGTGATGAAGGAATGGCACGAGCAGCAGGCCATCCCGTTCGACAAGTTCGTCATCGCCGACGGGCTGCACATGAACGATTGGGGCTACGCCTGCTTCGCGCAGCTGCTCGGCGACGGCATCATCCGCTCGGTCGATCAGGTTCGTCTCGGCACCGCTGGTCCGAGCGACGTCACGGCATTCCGGCCGATGTAACGAACGACGCGATGACTGCGGTCATCGCGCGCGCAATCACCTGATCGACGTCACGTAACTGCAGGTCACGACGTTACTGAAACAGTCCCGGACGACGCTGTGCGTCGCCCGATACTTCGCGCTCGCTGCCGATACGGCGGCTCGCTCACACCTTGTCGAGAGCGGCGAGCAGATCTTCGATCAGATCGTCCTTGTGCTCGAGGCCCGCCGACAGCCGGATGAAGCCTTCGCTGATGCCGAGTTCGGCGCGCGCTTCAGGCTTGAGGCGCTGATGCGTCGTCGTGGCCGGGTGGGTGACGAGGCTCTTGGCGTCGCCGAGATTGTTGCTGATCTTCACCAGCTTTAGCGCGTTGAGGAAGCGGAAGGCTTCGGCCTTGCCGCCCTTCACTTCGAAGCCGACCAGGGTCGAGCCGGCGCCCATCTGCTTTTTCACCGTGGCGGCCTGCGGGTGATCGGCGCGGCCCGGATACACCAGGCGCGGCACCTTCGGGTGGCCGGCCAGCGCATCGGCGATCGCGGCCGCATTGGAGGTCTGCTTCTCGACCCGGACCGCCAGCGTTTCCAGGCCCTTCAGCAGCACCCAGGCGTTGAACGGCGACAGCGACGGGCCGGTCTGGCGCAGATACATCTGGATGTGTTCTTCGATGAACGCCTGCGACGACAGCACCACGCCGCCGAGACAGCGGCCCTGGCCGTCGATGTGCTTGGTGGCGGAGTAAACCACGACGTCGGCACCGAGCTGCAGCGGGCTCTGCCAGATCGGCGTCGCGAACACGTTGTCGACCACGAGCCGTGCGCCGGCCGCATGCGCGATCTCGGCGATCGCGCCGATGTCGAGCACGTCGAGGGTCGGGTTGGTCGGGCTCTCCAGGAAGAACGTCTTGGTGTTCGGCCTGACCGCGCGCTGCCACTGGTCGAGATCGAGGCCGTCGACCAGCGTCGACTCGATGCCGTAGCGCGGCAGCAGGTCTTCGACGACATAGCGGCACGAGCCGAACATCGCCTTGGAGGCGACGACGTGATCGCCCGCGCGCAGCGGCGCCAGCATCGCGGCGGTCACCGCCGCCATGCCGGTGGCGGTCGAACGTGCTGCTTCGGCGCCTTCGAACTCCGCCATCCGCTGCTCGAAGCTGAACACGGTCGGGTTCGAGAACCGCGAATATTGGAAGCCGGCGTCGTCGCCGGTGAAGCGCGCTTCGCACTGCTCGGCGCTGTCGTAGACGAAACCCTGGGTCAGGAACAACGCCTCGGACGTCTCACCGAATTGCGAGCGCAAGCTGCCGGAATGCACCAGGCGGGTCTCGCGGCGGAAATGGGCCGTGGCGGGAACGGGAATGGTCGGTTTGGACTCGGACATGTGGTCTCCAGCGTGCCCACATCGGACGAAGCGGGCACAAAAAAACCGGCCTGGGGCTCAACCCTCGGGCCGGGACCACAACGTCCCCGGCCTGTTTAGCGACTTGTTTAACGTGGCTGCAAGCCGGCCGGCTCAAATCACCACGGGATAAGTCGGGCTCTTAATCCTCCGTACTCTTCCCGTCAAGCCGGGCTTCGGCTAGCGGTTGAGGCTCGTATCTGAGTTTCCCGGAGGGCATGGCTTGCGCTCCGAAGGACCGACACCGTGCCGTTCACCCTGCCGCCCGACGCCAACGGAATTCTGCCCGACCGCATGATCGCGGCGATGACGGAGTCGGGCCTGATCCTGCCGGACTATCCGTTCGTCGAGAGCCAGATCCAGCCGGCCAGCCTCGACCTGCGACTCGGGCCGATTGCCTACCGGGTCCGCGCCAGCTTCCTGCCGGGGCCGGACTGCACCGTGGCGGAGCGGATCGACGAGCTGAAGCTGCACGAGATCGACCTGTCGGACGGCGCCGTGCTGGAAACCAACTGCGTCTATATCGTGCCGCTGCTCGAAAGCCTGGCGATGCCGCGCCACATCGTGGCGGCCGCCAATCCGAAGAGCTCGACCGGCCGCCTCGACGTGTTCACCCGTGTGATCGCCGACGGCACCCGCCGCTTCGACATGATCGGCGCCGGCTATCACGGGCCGCTCTACGCCGAGATCAGCCCGAAGACCTTCCCGGTGCTGCTGCGCGAAGGCTCGCGGCTGTCGCAGGTCCGCTTCCGCGTCGGTCAGGCCACGCTGGAGCAGGATGAACTCGACGCGCTGCACGATGCCGAGCGGCTGGTCGATGCCGACGATGCGGATCTCACCGGCGGCGTCGCGCTCAGCGTCGACCTCTCGGGCGAGAATTCCGACGGTTTCGTCGGCTATCGCGCCAAGCGCCACACCGGCGTCGTCGATATCGACCGCCGCGGCGGCTATGCGGTCGGTGAGTTCTGGGAGCCGATCGCGGCCCGCCCCGACGGCACGCTGATCCTCGATCCCGGCGAATTCTACATCCTGGCTTCGAAGGAAGCCGTGCAGGTCCCGCCGGACTACGCCGCCGAGATGGTGCCGTTCGATCCCTTGGTCGGCGAATTCCGCGTGCACTATGCGGGCTTCTTCGATCCCGGCTTCGGTTACGAAGGCGCCGGCGGCTCCGGTGCCCGCGCGGTGCTGGAAGTGCGCTCGCGCGAAGTGCCGTTCATTCTCGAGCACGGCCAGATCGTCGGCCGCCTGATCTACGAAAAGATGCTGTCGCGCCCCGACGCGATGTACGGCCAGCGCATCGGCTCGAACTACCAGGCCCAGGGCCTGAAGCTGAGCAAGCACTTCAAGGCGTGAGGCGGACTATCGACGTTGCCGTCAAGCTTGCGGCGTACCAATCACTTGCGTGCCTCGAGTATATTCTGCTGATCGACAACGAGATGGCGAGTGCGCATCTCTTATATCCGGGGCGAGGACCGGCAGTGGAGCAACGAGGTTCTGAAGGCCTCTGCGCAGAATTGAATTACCGAGCTGCAAGTGCGGTTGTCCTTGGCCGAGGTGTATGACGGCCTCCAGTTTCGGTAGCGTCCACGATTGGTCGCGCAGGACTCCAGTCTCTCCGAATGACCGCGATCGAACCCGCTCCAGTCGATTTGCGGCCGTTCAATTGGACGCTGCCTCAGTACCCGCCGGGGTCACCCGCCAGATCGCGTTGCCGACGTCGTCGGCGACCAGCAGCGCGCCGCGCTGGTCCAGCGCGACACCGACCGGGCGGCCCTGCGCCTGTTCGTCGGCGTTGAGGAAGCCGGCCAGAACGTCGGGCGGCGGCCCGGACGGTTTGCCGCCTTCGAACGGGATGAAGATCACCTTGTAGCCGGAGTGCGGCTTGCGATTCCACGAGCCGTGCTGGCCGACGAAAGCACCGCCCTTCATCGCGTCGGGAAACAGATCGCTGGTGTTGAAGGCAAGCCCGAGCGAGGCCGTGTGGTTGCCCAGTGCGTAGTCCGGCACGATCGCTTTCTCGACCAGATCTGGCCGCGGCGGCTTGACGCGGTCATCGACGTGCTGGCCGAAGTAGCTGTACGGCCAGCCGTAGAATCCGCCGTCCTTCACCGAAGTCATGTAATCGGGCACGAGGTCGCTGCCGATCTCGTCGCGCTCGTTGACGACGACCCACAATTCGCCGGTCTCGGGATGGAAAGCCGGACCGTTGGGGTTGCGCAGGCCGGACGCGAACAGCCGCGTCGCGCCGCTCTCCCGGTCGACCTCGATCACGGCGGCGCGGTTTTCCTCGACCGCCATGCCGTGTTCGGCGACGTTGCTGTTGGAGCCGGAGGTCGCGTACAGCTTGCTGCCGTCCGGGCTGGCGACGAGATCCTTGGTCCAGTGATGATTGAGCGGGCCGGCCGGCAGATCGGCCAGCTTTTCGCCCGCTGTGGTGATCCGGGTGTCGCCCCGATTGTAAGGGAAACGCACGATCGCATCCGTGTTGGCGACGTAGAAGTCGTTACCGACCAACGCCATGCCGAACGGCGAATTGAGACCCTGGAGGAACGTCTCGCGGATCTCGGCGACGCCGTCGCCGTCGGCATCACGCAGCAGGGTGATGCGGTTGGCGCTCGGCGTCCGGGCGCCGGCCTGCCCCATGACGTACTCGGCGACCCGGCGCTTGAGGCCCTTGCCCTCTTCGGGGCGTTCCGGCGCGTTGGTTTCGGCCACCAGCACGTCGCCGTTCGGCAGCACGTGGATCGTGCGCGGGTGATCGAGCCCCCTC